>NZ_JBSGSG010000003.1:0-267522 GCF_053606765.1 Streptomyces sp. NPDC055189 | reverse complement strand
GTGCACCGGGGCGGCAGGGTCGTGTGGCATCCGGGTACGGATCGAGCCGTACCACTTGTGTTCTACGGGGTGGCCGAGCGGCCGACGCGGGTCGGCGCGGTCAGCCCAGCCAGGTGTACAGAACCGCGGCGACGAGGAGCAGTACGACCACGCCCGTCAGGATCAGTGTGCCGGTGCCCGTGTGCATGGAGCGTTCCTGATCTGCGAGCTTCTCCTCGATGAAGGCCTTCGCGTCGGCCTCCGTGCGTGTGCGGACCCACTGGCCGTTCTGTCCCGGATTGGGAAACATCTTGCACCCCCTGTGTCAACTCCGGGGCGCCTTGCCACTTTTCACCCGCGCAAACCACGCCGGCCCCGTGTGTCCCGTACGACACGCGCACCGGCTCCGGAATCTCCGCCCCGCGCTCTCGCGTGGTGCAGGGTAATTTGTCCACATTTGTAGTGAAATAAGACTTCCGGTCTGTGCTCGGCAGCCGGAAGAGGAGCCCTGCGAGCCCGCAGGGGGAAAGGCGCGCGATGGCCAAGACCTTGAACGCCCCGCTCGTCGTGACGGAACGCCGCAGCCGGACGCCGGTCGTGCGCGCCCCGCGACGCACCGGAAGCCAGGCCTGGCTTGCTGCCGTGGCGGTGGCCTTCACGCTGGCCCAACTGGCCCTCGTGCGGCCCGGAATGGGTCTCGGCTGGGACGAGGCGGTGTATGTCAGTCAGGTCAGCGGCCACACTCCCGCGGCGTTCTTCAGCGCACCCCGTGCGCGCGGCATCTCCCTGCTGGTCGCGCCGGTCGCCTCGTGGTCGTCGTCCACCGAGCTGCTGCGGGTCTATCTCGCCGTGCTGTCCGGCCTCGGCCTCTTCCTGGCGCTGCGTGTCTGGCGCGGGCTGTTCCCCGTACGGGTCCTCGCCCTCGCGGGTGCCCTGTTCGCCACGCTCTGGGTGACCGTTTTCTACGGCCCGGAGGTCATGCCCAACTACTGGGTCGCGATCGGCGCCCTCGCGGGCGTCGGCTGCTTCCTGCGCGCCCGGGCGGACCGCCGCGACCGGGCCGCGCTGTGGGGCCTGGGCGCGAGCGCGGCGCTGATGGCGTGGATGCGGCCCGCCGACGCCGTCTGGGTGATCGTCCCGATGGCGGTCCTGCTGGTCTGCGTCCGCCGGTGGCGGCAGCCGCGATCCTTTGCGGCGCTTGCCGTGGGTCTTGGGGCGGGGGCGCTCGGGTGGGTCGTCGAGGCGTACGTCAGTTTCGGGGGTCTCGGCACCCGCCTTGCCGATGCCTCCCGGATCCAGGGTGGCCTCGGCTGGAACATCGCCGTCCTCGATCAGCTGCGCAGCCTGCGCGGCCAGACCCTGTGCCGCCCGTGCACCGCCGCGCTGCCCGCGCCGGAGCTGATCGCGTGGTGGTTCGCCCTGCCGCTGCTCGCCGCACTCGGTCTTGTCGTCGCGGTCAGGGGTCGGCGCGCCGCGGGCACACTCCTGCCGCTGGCCTGCGCCACGACCGCGAGCATCCCCTACCTCTTCATGATCGGATACGCGGCGCCGCGCTTCCTGCTCCCCTTCTACGCACTGCTCGCCATCCCGGTCGCCGACGCCCTGGTGCACCTGGTCACGACCTCGCGCTGGGCGGCGTGGCGGCCGGTGGTCGTGACCGCGGTGGCGCTCGTCCTCGCCGGTCACCTGGCCGTGCAGTACGCGGTGCTCCAGGACACGGTGGACCGCTCCACCGCCGGCCGGCAGCAATGGGCGCGCACGGCCTCCGAGCTCCACCGCCTCGGTGTGCGGCCGCCGTGCGTGGTGACCGGGCATGAGGCCCTGCCGATCGCCTTCTACGCCGGGTGCTCCTCCGCCCAGACGTACGGGCACAACGCGAGCACCACCCGTGCGGACCTCCTGCGGACGGCGCGGCACACGCCGACGGCCGCCATCGCCGGGGTGCCGGACGGGCCGCCGGAGTTCGCGCGCGGCTGGCCGTCCCATCGGTTCGGTGACCTGCGCATTCATGTGGGGCCCGCGGTCAGGGCGGGTGCACGCGGGTGAGGTGAGGCTTCCGCCGGGTGCGGCACGCGTGTGGCTCCTGCGGCGAACATACGCACCTTTTTTGGATGTATGAACGGTTTGCGCCCTGAGGTGTCGGGTACCCCGGACAGGGGCCGGAACGCATCGTTCCGCCCCGCGCCCTCACCCGTCACCGCTCACCCCTCGCTCTGGAGAGTTCATGTCAGATCAGCGCAAGAGTTCGTTTGCGACCGTGAGCCCCTACACGGGAGAGACCCTCAAGGAGTTCCCGGAAATCGAGGGCGAAAAGGTCGACGCGGCGCTGGAGACCACGGGCCGGGCGTTCGACGCATGGCGGAAGCGGCCCGTCGAGGATCGCGCCGCCGTCGTCGCACGCGCGGCTGGCCTGATGAAGGAACGCAAGGAAGAGCTGGCCCAGCTCATCACGCTGGAGATGGGCAAGCTCATCTCCGAGGCGCGCGGGGAGGTGGATCTCGCCGCCTCGATCCTGGAGTACTACGCGAAGCACGGGCCGGAGTTCGCCGCCCCCGAACCGCTCGACGTCAAGGAGGGGGAGGCGTACCTGGTCAACGAGCCCCTCGGTGTCCTGCTCGGCGTCATGCCGTGGAACTTCCCGCTCTACCAGGTGGTCCGTTTCGCGGGACCGAACCTGCTCCTCGGCAACACCGTGCTGGTCAAGCACGCCGGCATCTGCCCGCAGTCCGCACTGGCCCTGGAGAAGCTCTTCCGTGACGCGCAGGCGCCCGAGGGCGTCTACACGAACCTGTTCGTGAGCCACGACGAGATCTCGCGCATCATCGACAGCCCGGTCGTCCGCGGAGCCTCACTGACCGGCAGCGAAGGGGCAGGATCCAAGGTCGCCGAACGGGCCGGACGGAACATGAAGCCCAGCCTGCTCGAGCTCGGCGGCAGCGACGTCTTCATCGTCCTCGACCGCGAAAACCTCGATCGCACGATCGGGGCCGCGGTGGCGGGCCGGATGGCCAACACCGGACAGAGCTGCGTGGCCTCGAAACGATTCATCGTCCTTGAGGACGTGTACGACGACTTCGTCGAGGGGATGCGCCGCAAGTTCGAGGAGCTGCGGCCCGGCGACCCCGCGGACGAGGCGACCACGCTGGGTCCGCTCTCCTCCGAGTGGGCGGCAGCGGACCTGGCCGACCAGATCCGCGAGACGGTGGACCAGGGCGCGGAACTGGTCACCGGCGGCCACCGGATCGACCGCGAGGGCGCCTTCGTCGAACCCACCATCATCACCGGCGTCAAGCCGGGCATGCGTGCCTACGCCGAGGAGCTCTTCGGCCCCGCCGCGGTCATCTACCGCGTCGCCGACGAGGACGAGGCCATCGCCCTGGCCAACGACAGCCAGTACGGTCTGGGTGGATCCGTGTTCTGTGGGGACGTGGAGCGCGGCCGCCGGGTGGCGGAGCGCGTGGAGACCGGCATGGTCTGGGTGAACCACCCGACATCGACCCAGCCCGATCTGCCCTTCGGCGGCATCAAGAGGTCCGGCTACGGCCGTGAGCTCTCGAAGCTCGGCATGCAGGAATTCGTGAACCGCAAGCTCGTGCGCGTCCTGCCGCCCGACGCGAAGCTGAGCGGAATCGCCGGCTGAACGACCCGTCGGCGTCCCGGGCATGCGCGGCAGGACAAAAGCTGACCATAGGTGTGTTTTGCGTCCGAGGCGAGCGGAGAGCAGACCCGACAGACCTCCCGCTGCCGCGAAACCAGCAACTCGGCAATACGGAAAACGGCAACACAAGGAGCCATCGTGAGCGCAGTACCCGCCATCACCCTCAACAACGCGGTGCAGATCCCCCAGCTCGGGTTCGGCACCTTCCAGATCGAGCCGGAGGAGACGCGCGAGACGACGCTGGCCGCGCTGGAAGTCGGCTACCGGCACATCGACACGGCGGAAATGTACGGCAACGAGAAGGAGGTCGGTGAGGCGGTCCGCGACTCCGGCATCGACCGCGCCGACATCTTCGTGACCAGCAAGCTCAACAACGGCGCCCATGCGCACGACGACGCACTCAAGGCGTTCGACCGCACCATGGACGAGCTGGGGCTCGACTACCTGGACCTCTTCCTCATCCACTGGCCGCTGCCCGGCAAGGGCGACTTCGTGGAGACCTGGAAGGCCCTGGAGGAGATCTACCGCTCCGGCCGGGCCAAGTCCATCGGAGTCTCCAACTTCCAGCCCCACCACCTGCGCCGGCTGCTGCAGAACAGCGACGTGGTGCCCGCGGTCAACCAGATCGAGGTGCACCCCTACCTCACGCAGGACGACGTCAGGGCCTTCGGCGCCGAACACGACATCGCCACCGAGGCCTGGTCGCCCATCGCGCAGGGCAAGGTCCTCGACGACCCGACCATCAACCGCATCGCGCAGCGGGAGGGCAAGTCGGCCGCCCAGGTCACCCTGCGCTGGCACATCCAGCGCGGCGACATCGTCTTCCCCAAGTCGGTGACCCAGAAGCGCATCGAGCAGAACTTCGACATCTTCGACTTCGAACTCAGCGAGGGCGACATCGGTGAGATCTCCGCACTGAACCGCGACGAGCGCACCGGACCCGACCCGGACAGCTTCAACGGCTGAACACCGCGCCGAGCATCGAAGACAGGCGCCTGACGGGCATCGGCCCCGTCGGGCGCCTCTTTGTGCCGTCGCGTTCGTCAGCACCGATGAATCAGGCCTCTCCACCTTGTCGGGGACGACGAAGAGTTGCCCCTGGTGCTGCCCTACCTTTCCGGACATCATCGGTTCGCATGCCACGGAGGTGGCACCCCACCCCCACCCGCCCCGTCCGCGAGGAGACAGCACACCGTGACGCGACGCCCGGCCCTCGACGACCTCTACGCCATCGCACTGCCGGAACAGCCCGCGCTGTCCCCGGACGGCACGCGCATCGCCTACGTGCTGCGCACCGCGGACCGCGAACACGACCGCGAGGACCGCGCGTTGTGGACCGTGCCGACCGGCGGCGGCGCGGCGCGGCGGCTCACCCGCGGCCCCGCGGACACCGCGCCCGCATGGTCGCCCGACGGCCGGTGGATCGCGTTCCTGCGCGGCGGCGACGGCCCGGCGCAGCTGTGGCTGCTGCCCGCCGAAGGGGGCGAACCCGAGGCGCTGACGAAGCTTCCGGCGGGCGCCGGGGCGCCGGTCTGGAGCCCGGACGGCACCGCGATAGCCTTCCCCGCCCCGGTCGGCGGCGGCCACGACACGGCGGCTGCCGCAACGGTCCAGGCGCCCGTCGTGGCGGACCGCATCGGCTACAAGGCCGACGGCCGCGGTCTCTTCGGCCCGGTCCGCAGCCACCTGCACGTCGTGGACCTCGACAGCCGTGACGCGCGCCAGGTCACCCGGGGCGACTGGCACGCGGGGGACCCGGCCTGGTCGCCGGACGGGCGCAGCCTCGCCTTCCGCGCGGCACGCGGCGCCGATGCCGACCTGACGCTGCGCTCGGAGGCGTACGTCGTGGACTGCCTGGCCCCCGGCGCCGAACCGCGCCTCGTCGGCACCGGCGAAGGCGCCGCGTACGCCGTCAACTGGACCGCCGACGGCGACGCACTCCTGGTCGTCGGCCGCACCGACACCGCACTCGGCCATGCGAGCGTGCTGCGCGTACCGCTGGACGGCGGGGCGACGGTCGACCTCACCGCCGGACTCGACCGCAACGTGATGCCCGGCGGCCCCGGCTATCCGGGCGCGCTGCCCCGCCCGGCCGACGACGGCAGGGCGGTGCTGTTCTGCCTGCGCGAACGCGGCTGCACACACCTCTACGCGATGAACGCTGACGGCGGTGAGCCCCGTGCGCTGGTCGGCGGCGCGGGCCGGGTCGTCTCCGGCCTGTCCGCCGTCGGCGACACCGCCGCCTTCGTGGTGGCGACCCCCGCCTCGTACGGCGAGATCGCGACCGTCGAGCTGTCCACCGGCCGCGAGCAGACACTCACCCGGCACGGCGCGGATCTGGGAGATGTGGAGCCGCTGGCGCCGCAGGAGCGGGAGTTCACCGTCTCCGACGGCACCACGGTGCACGGGTGGCTGCTGCGCGACCCGGCCGCCACCGGCCCCGCGCCGCTGCTGCTCGACATCCACGGCGGCCCGCACAACGCCTGGAACGGGGCGGCCGATCCCTTCCACCTCTACCACCAGATCCTTGCGGCACGCGGCTGGTCGGTGCTGCTGCTCAACCCGCGCGGCAGCGACGGCTACGGCGAGGCGTTCTTCACCGCGGCGCGCGGCGCCTGGGGCGCGGCCGACGCGCCGGACTTCCTGGAACCCCTGGACGCTCTGGTCGCCGAAGGGATCGCGGACCCGCAGCGGTTGGCGGTGGCCGGCTACAGCTACGGCGGCTTCATGACCTGCTGTCTGACCAGCCGTGACGACCGGTTCGCCGCCGCCGTCGCCGGTGGCGTGGTCAGCGATCTCACCAGCATGTTCGGCACCAGCGACGAGGCCCACCTGCTGGCCGCGCACGAACTGGGCGGCACGCCGTGGCAGCACCGCGAGCGCTACGCCGAACTCTCCCCGTACACACGGGTGGAGCAGGTCCGCACTCCTACGCTGGTGCTGCACGCAGCGGCCGACGAGCGCTGCCCGGTCGGGCAGGCCGAGCAGTGGTTCACCGCACTGCGGGAGCAGGGCGTGCCCACACGTCTGGTGCTCTATCCGGGCGGTTCGCACCTGTTCCTGCTCGACGGACCGCCCTCGCACCGGGCCGACTTCACCCGCCGCATCGTCGACTGGGTGGAGCGCCACGCCGGGGAGCCCGGCCGCCCGGCCCGTGCCCCGCTGGACGCCGCGCACTGGGAGCGCCGGCTCGGTGAGCTGGCGGCCCGGCACCGGGTGCCGGGCGCGGTCCTCGGCATCTCCCGCGGCGACGACCTGGTCCTGACGGCCTGCGGTGTGCTCCACAAGGGCACCGGCGTGCAGGCCACCGAGGACTCGCTCTTCCAGATCGGGTCCATCACCAAGGTGTGGACCGCCACCCTGATCATGCAGCTCGTCGACGAGGGGAAACTCGACCTCGACACGCCGGTCACCGACGTCCTTCCGGAGCTTCGTCTTTCCGACCCCGAGTCGGCGCAGCAGGTGACCGTACGGCATCTGCTCACGCACACCAGCGGCATCGACGGCGACATCTTCACCGACACCGGCCGCGGCGACGACTGCCTCGAGGAGTACGTCGGCCAACTGGGCACGGCGGCGCGGAATCATCCGCCGGGGGCGACGTTCTCGTACTGCAACTCGGGCTTCGTGCTCGCCGGGCGGATCATCGAGAAGCTCACCGGCATGAGCTGGGACAGCGCCCTCAAGGAGCGGCTCTGCACCCCCTTGGGCCTCGCGCACACCGTCACGCTGCCGGAGGAGGCGCTGCGCTTCCGCACCGCGATGGGACACGCCGCCCAAGGCGATCAGGACCCGCAGCCGGCCCCCGTGTGGTGCCTGCCCCGCTCGGCCGGACCGGCCGGACTGATCACCGCTTCGGCCGCCGACGTCCTGGCCTTCTCCCGTATGCACCTCGCCGGCGGCAGCACCGCCGACGAGACCCGCGTCCTGTCGCCGCAGGCGGCGTCCGCGATGACCGAGCGGCACGTCGGCCTGCCGGACGTGCACTCCCTCGGGGACTCCTGGGGACTCGGCTGGATCCGCTTCGACTGGGACGGCCATCAGGTCATCGGGCACGACGGCAACACCATCGGCCAGTCGGCCTTCCTGCGCCTGCTGCCCGAGCAGAACCTCGCCGTCACCCTCCTCACCAACGGAGGGGCCGCCCACGACCTGTACCTGGAGCTCTACCGGGAGATCTTCGACGAGCTGGCCGGGGTCACCATGCCGCAGCCGCTGCGGCCACCGGCCCGGCCGGTGACGGTGGACGCCGGTCGCCACACGGGGCGGTACGAGCGGGCAGGGGCCCGCATAGAGATCCTTCAGGGCGCCGACGGGCCGCGACTGCGCCACACGGTGACGGGTCCGCTCGCCGATCTGGTCCCCGAAACGGTGCAGGAGGCCGACCTGGTCCCCGTGTCGGAGGACCTGTTCGTCATGCGGCTGCCCGGCAGCGGGTCATGGACCCCCGTGACCTTCTACGCGCTCCCGACCGGCGAGCCCTACCTGCACACCGGCGTCCGCGCCACCCCGAAGGTGTCCTGACGTGAACCGGCAACACGGCCGGGCGCATGCACCGCACGAGGGACGGGGGTACGAGGCACCGTGAACACACAGCCGCGGGCCAGTCTCAGGCGGGTCCTCGAAGATCTCGGCACCACCCTGCTGGACCTCGTGTGCGGCGACCCGGACACGGCGGACGAAATCGGCGGGGTCGTCATCCACGATCCGTTGGACGACCCGGTGCTGCCCCGCCAGGCGCTGGTGCTCGGCATCGGCGTCCAAGGGGCGCAGGAGACCGCCCGGCTGCTCACCGACCTCGGCGACGCCGGCGCGGCGGCGCTGGTGGTCCGCGCCCCGGTGCAGACCGACGCGGCGGTCACCGCGGCGGCCCAGAGATCCGGGGTGGCGCTGCTCGCACTGACCCGCGGCGCCTCCTGGGCCCAACTCGCCGCGCTGTTGCGCTCGCTGCTCGCGGACGGAGACATCGGCGAGGCGGGGCCGCAGACGCTGGGCGGCACCCCGTCCGGCGACCTGTTCGCGGTGGCCAACGCGGTGGCCGCGCTGCTCGACGCCCCCGTCACCATCGAGGACCGCAGCTCCCGCGTCCTTGCCTTCTCGGGCCGCCAGGACGAGGCCGACCCCTCCCGCGTGGAGACCGTCCTGGGCCGGCAGGTGCCCGAACGCTTCACCCGCCTGCTCGAAGACCGCGGGATCTTCCGGTCCCTGTACCGCAGCGACCAGCCGGTGCACGTCTCCCCGCCGGGGCCCGACGGCTTCCACATCCCGCGGGCCGCGATCGCGGTGCGCGCCGGGGACGAAGTCCTCGGGTCCATCTGGGCCGCCGTCCGCACCCCGCTCACCGCGCAGCGCGGCCGGGCGCTGCACGACGCGGCCAAACTGGTGGCCCTGCACATGCTGCGCCTGCGGGCCGGCGCCGACGTCGAGCGCCGGCTCCGGGCCGACCTGGTCTCCACCGCGCTGGAAGGCGGCCCCGGAGCCGCCGAGGCTCTGGGCCGCCTCGGCCTGACCGACTACGCGGGCGTCGTCCTGGCCCTGGCCGTGCCGGACCCTCCCGAGCTGACCGACTCGACCGACCTGCACGCCCAGCACACGGCCGAACGCCAGCGCCTGGGCGACGCCTTCGCCATGCACCTCTCCGCCATCCACGCCCGCGCCGCCACGGCGCTCATCGGCGATGTCGCCTACGGCATCCTCCCCGTGCCGCACCATCAGGCGGACGCGGAGGAGAGGGCGGCCCGTATCGGCACCGACTTCCTCACGCGCATCGGTGACCGCCTGACACCGCTGATCGGCATCGGCCCCACGGCCCGGGACGGCGGCGCGCTCGCCCGCTCCCGGCAAGGAGCCGACCGGGCACTGCGCGTCCTGCGCACCAACAAGAGCCCCCGGCAGCTCGCCCGCATCTCGGACGTCCATGTCGAGGCGCTCCTCCTCGACCTCGCCGACCTCGCGGCCGAGCGAGGCGATCCGCCGACCGGGCCCCTGGCCCGGCTGCTCGCCTACGACAAGCAGCACGACTCCCAACTGGTCGACACCCTCAGCGCCTGGCTCAACGCCCTCGGCGACGTCCCGGCCGCCTCCGAAGCGATGTACGTCCACCAGAACACCTTCCGCTACCGCCTGCGCCGTGCCACCGAAGTCGCCGGGAGCGACCTCACCGACCCCGACGTGCGCTTCGCACTGATGCTGCAGCTGCGCCTGCTGCGCCGCCCGGACGTGCCGGCGCGCTGACGGCAGGGGCGGGATGCCGTTCGGTGCCCGGTACGGCGCTACTCGCTGTACGCCTTCGTGTAGAGGTCGCCCGTGTAGTACTCACCGGGGTCCGGGTTCTCGTCCAGCTGCTTGTTGCGGACGAAGAAGTCACCCAGCGACTTCAGCCACTTGTCGACCTCGCCGTTCTTGGTCTTGGCGGCCAGGTCCTTGGTGGAGAGGGGCTGGACGTGCGAGGCGTCGGCCTTGGCCTGGGCCTCGGTGACCTCGAGCATCTCGGCCGTGAGCGCGATGGTTTCCCCGGGGTGCTCCTTGCGCCAGTCGTTGGCCTGCTGGAGCACCTTGATGACCTTGCTGTTCTTCCCCTCGGGCACCTTGTTGCCGGCGACGAACGCGGTGGGGAAGGAGTCCCCGGTGTCCTTGGTGCTGGCTATCTCCTCGAGACCGGGGACCTTCTTCCTGATGGTGTCGATGGCGGGGTAGAAGAAGCCGGCACCGTCGATCTTTCCGGAGGAGAAGGCGGAGACGATGGTGGACGGGTCCATGTTGACCTTCTCGATGTCCTTCGTCGTCATCCCGGCCTTCGCCAGGGCGATGTTGAGGACCATGTCGCCGGAGGTGCCCTCGGGCACGCCGACCCGCTTGCCCTTGAGGTCCTTCATGGACTTGATGCCGGGCTGGCCGATGACGCGGTCGGCGTAGGTGAGGGTGTTGACGGCGACGACCTTGGTCTTGCCGGAGGCGGGCAGCCACATCGCGCCGGGGCCGATGTAGCCGTAGTCGAGGTTGCCGGCGCTCAGGGCCTGGACCTGCACGGGACCGTTGTTGAACGACTTCACCGTCGCGGTCAGGCCCGCCTTCTTCCACAGCCCCTGTTTCTCGGCGATCGCGAGGAGACTGGCGCCGTTGTAGTCGCCGATGTAGCCGAAGCGGACCGTGTTGTTGTCCTCGGACGCGCTGTTGGAGCAGGCACTGGCGGTGAGCGAGAGCATGAACGCGACGGGCAGCGCGACGGCGGCGCGCCTGATCGGCCTTCTGGGCATGCGGGAGGTCCTCTCGGGGTGGTGCACGGGTTGGTTCTGCGAAGTGCCGTGGGGGGAGGCGGGAGGTGACAGGCAATCAGGCTGCTGTGGGCGGGGCTTCCTGGTGGTACACGGAGGTCCACACCTCGTTGCGGATGCGCCGGAACTCGGGGGAGAGCCGGATCTCCTCGGTGCGGGGGTAGGGCAGATCGACGTCGATGACGCGGTGGATGCGGCCGGGCCTCGCGGCCATGACGACGACCCGGCTCGCGAGATAGACCGCCTCGTCCACGTCGTGGGTGATGAACAGGACGGTGCGCTTGTCCTGGCTCCAGGTCTGCAGGAGCTGGTCCTGCAGCTGCACCCGGGTCAGGGCGTCGAGCGCCCCGAACGGCTCGTCCATCAGGAGCACTTGGGGGTCGACCGCGTACGCGCGGGCGATGGCGCAGCGCTGCTTCATCCCGCCGGACAGCGTCTTGGGCAGGGCGTCGGCGAAGTCGCTCAGGCCGACGAGGCCGATGGCCTGATCGGTGCGCAGGCGTCGCTCCGCGGCGGGCACGGAGGCGAGCTTGAGCCCGAACTCCACGTTCTGCCGTACGGTCAGCCAGGGGAACAGGGCGTACTGCTGGAAGATGACCCCGCGGTCGGGGCCGGGTCCGCAGACGGGCGTGCCGTCGACCAGGACGCTGCCCGAGTCGGGCTCCTGCAGCCCCGCGGCCATGCTCATCAGGGTGGACTTGCCGCAGCCCGAGGGGCCCACGACGGTGACGAACTCCTGGTCCGCGATGTCCAGGCTCACCCCGTCGAGGGCGGTGAAGGCCGCACCCTTGAGCGGGAAGGTCTTCACCACGTCGCGGAAACTGATCTTGCTGTTCATCGTCGCTCCTGCCAGCCGGTGAGGCGTCGCTCGGCCAGCAGCAGGAGCCGGTCCATGATGAGCCCGAGCACGCCGATCGTGATCAGGGACACGAAGATCGTGTCCATTTCGAACCAGGTGGACGCCTTCTGCATCCGGTAGCCCAACCCCTCCTGGGCGCCGATGAGTTCGGCGGCGACCACGGTGGCCCAGGACGCCCCGAGGCCGATGCGCATGCCGACGAGGATGAAGGGGGTGGAGGCGGGGACGACCACCTTGGCGAAGATGGTGCGGTCCGATGCGCCAAGGACCCGGGCCGCGTTGATCAGTGTCTTGTCGACGTCGATGACGCCCTGGAAGGAGGAGAGGACGCAGGCCATGAACGAGGCCAGGAAGATCACGGCGATCTTCGGGACCTCGCCGATCCCGAGCAGCACGACCGCCAGCGGGATGAGCGCGAGCGGCGGGATGGTGCGGAAGAACTGGATGTACGGCTCGACCAGGGCACGCACGACGGGATACCAGCCCATGAGGAAGCCGACCGGCACGGCCACGGCGACGCCCAGGGCGTAGCCGATGAAGACACGGCGCAGGCTGGCGAGCGTGTCGGACGCCAGGGTGCCGTCGGAGATCATGGTGCCGGCCTTCTGCGCCACCGCCGACGGCGTGGGCAGGTTCTCGACCAGGCCCAGGGCGGCCACGACGCCCCATACGCCGATGCCCGCCGCCACGGCGGCGGCGTTGAGGGCCAGGGGCCGGTGCCGGGAGCGGCGCGGTTGCTCCTTGCGCCCTTCGGCGGCGGTCTTGTCGACGGGGGTGATCACAGCCATGGGTTCCTCGCTGGTGGCTTCACGCGTTCTCCTCGGAGACGGGCTGCGGGTAGTGGGAGAGCAGGGGGGATTCATGGAGAACGAGGGCGATGCCGCCCAGCGCGCTGCCGGTCTCGCCGAGCGTCGCGCGCCGTACGTCCACGTGCTGGCGGGCCATCGGCATCAGCTGTTGTCGCAGGGCCCGTTCGACCGGTTCGAGCAGGGCGGGTCCTGCCCCGGCCAGCTCGCCGCCGACGACGATGACGCCGGGTCCGACGGCCTGGCACACCGCGGCGAGGACTCCGCCGATGTCGATGCCGACACGCTCCAGGACGTCCAGGGCCGCGCGTTCGCCGGCAGCGGCGGCGTCGAGGAACCCGGAGAGGTCGCCGGCCCCGCCACCGGCTTCGCGGTAGCGGTACAGGACCGCGTCGAGCGAGGCACGTGTCTCCAGACAGCCGGTCCCGCCGCATTCGCACGGTCTGCCCGACGGGTCCACGGTGATGTGGCCGAACTCGCCGGACAGGCCGTTGCGGCCGCGGTGCAGCGCGCCGCCCACCACCAGGCCGCCGCCGACGCCGTGCGACAACCGCAGGTAGAGCACGTCGCTGCGGTCGGCGGCCGCACCCCATACCGCTTCGGCGAGCGCCGCGAGACGGGTGTTGTTGTCCAGGAGCACCGGCACGCCGAACCGCTTGCGCAGCAGGTCCGGAAGGCCGTCGATGCCCTGCGCATGGGCCTTCTCGCTGCCGGGGTCGGTGATGGGGCCGACCACGCCGACGCCGATCGCGCTCAGTGCATCGAGATGGACGGCGCCCGACGTGGCGAGCAGACGTTCCGCGATGTTGATCCGCTCGGGCCAGGAGAGGTCGGCGGCATGCGCCTCGCTGGCCGAACCGATGACCTCATGGGCGAAGTTGACCGCCGCGACGTGCACGGCACGGCGCGCGAAGTCGATGCCGACGGCTTCGCCCGCGGCCGGGTTGAGGCTGAGCTTCTCCACCGGGCGGCCGCGCTTGCGCACCTCCACGTGCGGGGTGCCCGTGACCACGGAGCCGTTGCCCACGAGCCCGGCGACGATGTCGTGGAGCGTGGTGCGGGAAAGGCCGCTGCGGTCGCCCAACTCGGCGCGGCTGAGCGGACCGTGCTTGCGCAGCAGCTCGAGAACCGCTTGCTCGTGGCTGCGTCGGAGCCGCGTCAGCGGGCCGTCGTGTTCGTGCATGCAGGACAGCATGTGAGCGCCGAGTATTTTCGTCAATGAGTCGAAACAAATTGTTCATATGAACGCCGTGTCACAGGAAACGCTGCACGGGAAACGCCGTGATCTGCTGACGTGGACGGCGCGGACGTACCGGCAACCCCGCCTGGTGGAGTACCTCGACGCGATTTATGTGCGCACTCTTGACTTAAATCATCGCCGGGTCGGAGCATGCGTCGCACGGCATCTGGCCGAAGTCGATGTGTGCCGGAAGCCGGACCGACCGATCCGAAAGGCCCTTCGTGCGCCACAACATGCTCTTCCTGATGACCGACCAGCACCGGGTGGACACCCTGGGCGCGTATGGCAACCCGCACACGCACACCCCGAACCTCGACCGGCTCGCGGGCGAGGGCACACGGTTCGACAGCTTCTACACCCCCACCGCGATCTGCACCCCGGCGCGCGCCAGCCTGCTCACCGGGGCCGCCCCCTTCCGCCACAAGCTGCTTGCCAACTACGAGCGCAACGTCGGCTATCTGGAGGACCTCTCCGAGGGCCAGTTCACCTTCTCCGAGCAACTGCGCTCCGAGGGCTACAACCTGGGCCTGCTCGGCAAGTGGCACGGCGGCGTGCGGCGCACCGCCGCCGACTACGGCTTCGAGGGCCCCGGCCTGGCCGGCTGGCACAACCCCGTGGACCACCCCGACTATCTCGCCTATCTGGACGAGCACGGCCTGCCCCCGTACCGCATCACGGACTTGGTGCGCGGCACCACACCCAACGGCAGCCCCGGCAACCTCCTGGCCGCCCGCCTCCACCAGCCCGTCGAAGCCACCTTCGAGTACTACCTGGCCACGCGCGCCATCGAGATGCTCCGCCGCTTCGCCGCGCAGGAGGACCACGGAGACGGCGCGCCGTTCTTCCTGGCCACGCACTTCTTCGGCCCGCACCTGCCGTACATCCTCCCGGACGCCTACTACGACATGTACGACCCCGCCCTGGTCGAACTGCCCGCCTCCGTCAGCGAGACCTTCGCGGCGAAACCGGCCGTCCAGCAGAACTACAGCAAGCTGTGGGCCTTCGACACCATGCCCCTCGAGGAGACGCGCAAGCTGATCGCCGTCTACTGGGGCTACGTCACGCTCGTCGACGAGCAGATCGGCCGCATCCTCGACGCCGTACGCGACCTTGGCCTCGACGAGCGGACGGCGGTCTTCTTCACCGCCGACCACGGCGAGTTCACCGGCTCCCACCGGCTGCACGACAAGGGCCCCGCCATGTACGAGGACATCTACCGCATCCCCGGCCTGCTGAAGGTCCCCGGCGCCCCGCCGGGCCAGGTGCGCGAGGAGTTCGTCTCCCTCACCGACTGCACCGCCACCATCCTCGACCTGGCCGGCAGCAAGACCGAGCCGGCCGTGGACAGCCGCAGCCTGCTGCCCCTCGTACGCGGTGAGCACCCGCGGTGGGACGAGCACCACCTCGCCGAGTTCCACGGCCACCACTTCCCCTACCCGCAGCGGATGTTGCGCACCAGAAGCCACAAGCTGGTGATCAACCCGGAGTCCCGCAACGAGCTCTACGACCTCGACGCGGACCCCGACGAGCTGCACAACCGCCATGACCACCCCGAAATGCGGGACATCCGCGCGGAGTTGACCCGGCGCCTCTACGACCTGCTCCGCGAGCGCGGCGACAACTTCTACCACTGGATGACGCCGATGTTCGACGTGGAGACGGACTACGACACGACCCTCTCCGCCTTCGAGACCGACGCGCGGCTTTCACACGACTAGGGAGAGCATTTGATGACCAGACCCACGAACGAATCGAACTTCGGCCGGCGGTCCGTACTGGCCGGCATAGCGGGCTCCGTGGGCGCGGTGGCGGCGCCCGCCGGGGTGGCCCTGGCCCAGTCGGACAAGGGCGGCGCGAGCGCGACGCACCGGCCGTCGACCCGTTACCCGGCGAACTGGCCCGCGCTCGAACCGTACGGTCGTGCGGACGCCCGTGAGGACCTGTGGCCGCGCGACGACAACTCCTTCGTCCTGCCCCTCGAACTTCGCCCTCGTGACGAGGATCTTGGCAGAGTCTGGATGCGGGACACCTACGTCAACTGCTTCACCGTCGACGGCCGCCCCCTCTATGTGGCGACCGGCACCACCCGGGTGCCGGGTCTCACCGCGGCCGGCCCCTGGAACGACGGCATCTTCGTGTGGACGGCCCGCTCACTGCACGGCCCGTGGAAGCTGGCCGACACCACGAAGATCAGGCCCGACGCCGAGCGCGGCAAGGTCTGGTCACCCGAGTTCGTCGGGGAGAACAAGCCCGGCCGCACGGTCGTCGCCCCCTGGCAGGAGCACTGGCACGACGACGGCCAGTTCGGCAAGCGCGGCAACGCCTGGGCGCCCGAGCTGCACCACTTCCGCGGCAAGTGGTACCTCGTGGCGTGCATGGGCGACCACTCGAAGAAGGTCGGCTCGTTCGTCCTGGTGAGCGAGGGCGGAGTCGAGGGCCCGTACCGCCTGATCGAGGGCAACTACGACAAGCCCTTCGGCGAGTCGTTCATCGGCGGGCCTTCGTTCATCAAGCCCGGTGCGTACTTCCACATCGACGGCAGCATCTACACCGAGGGCAAGGACGCCTGGCTGGTGCTTCACAACCACCTCTACGCCAAGTTCCGCGAGGACATGGAGGACATCGAACCGGCGACGAACCTCCCGCTGTTCCAGCAGAAGCCGTACACGCCCGAGCCGTACCTCGAAGGCGCCTACGTGTTCAAACACGGTGGCAAGTACTACCTGCTGCACGCCGCGTGGGACCGTACGTCCATCGACGCCTACGGCAGCCCCCGCTACGGCTACGACGTCGGGGGCGCAGGCCGCACCCAGTACCAGTACGACGCGGTCGTCGCCGTCGCGGACCGGTTCGAGGGCCCGTACTCCGAGCGCTGGACCGCGGGGGTGGGCGCCGGGCACAACAACTTCTTCAAGGACCGTGACGGCGGCCTGTGGGCGACCTTCTTCCGCAACCCGGCCTTCGGCTACTGGGCCGACCCGTCCCGCGTCGACGACGCGGCGGTAGCAGGCGTCGTACGCGTGGAGTGGACCGGACCGAAGGGCAACCGCCTGTACGTACGGCGCCAGGACTAGATCAGACCCGCGCCTCGTGGACCAGCTCCCCTTCGACGAGCGTCATCTTGACCCGGGTGTCGTGCACTTGGGTGATCTTCGCTTCGAAGGGGTTCTGGTCGACGACGATGATGTCGGCGAGCATGCCCGGTTCGATGCGCCCGACGCGGTGCGCCATGCCCTCCTGGCGGGCCGGGTTGGCCGTGAACAGGCCGAAGGCCTGCTCCAGCGTGATGGCCTGGGACGCGCCGAAGCTGTCGGCGCTGCCCCCCGGCTCCTGCCGGGTGACCAGCGTTTCGATGGCGGACCACGGGTTCACCGACGGCACGACGCACCAGTCCGAGCCGGCCACGACCAGCGCACCGGATGCGAGCATCTCGCGCACCGGCCACACCCGTTCGACCGCTGCCGGGCCTACGGCAGTTGCGATGTCGGAGCAGATGGGGGAGGGCTGCCACAGGTAGGGGGAGACCTCGAACGTCGCGCCGATCCGTGCGGCGCGTTCGAGGTCGGCCTTCGTCACGAACGTGCAGTGTCCGACGTTGTGCATGCACGGGCCGGGCCCGTTGGCCGCGCGGGCCGCCTCGACGGCGCCCAGGGCCGCCCTGACCGCCGCGTCGCCGGCCGCGTGGAACTTGACGGTGATGCCCATCCGGTCGAACCGCGTCACCGCCCGGTCGAGGACGGCCGGCGCGATCGCTAGCATCCCGTGCCGGCTCGCCTCGTCGTCCCGCCCCGCCACCGTGTCCTCGTAGGGCTCGATCATGGCCGCGGTGTGGCTGTCGGTCGGCACTCCGTCGAGGAAGATCTTCACGCAGTCGGGCGCGATGTGCTCGCTCGCGTGGAGGTTCCGTGCCGTGATCACGTCTTCGCACGCGGGGTCGTAGGGGGACCACACGAGACACAGGCGCACGCGCTGCTTGACGGCTCCGCGCGCGGCGAGGCGGGTGTAGGCGCGCAGTTCGGCCCGCGGTCCCGCGGTGAAGCCGACCGCGGCTTCGGTGAACGACGTGATCCCGTAGGACAGCATTTCTCCGAGGGCCCACTCCAGGGCCGCCTCGACCTCTTCGTCGGCCGGTTTGGGGGCCGAGGCGGCGAGCAGGTCGGCGGCGGTCTCGCGCTGTATGCCGCTGGGATGGCCCGCGCCGTCCCGCTCGAAGAAGCCGCCCGCCGGGTCCGGAGTGCCGGGGCCGATTCCGGCGGCGGCGAGGGCCGCGCTGCTCGCCCAGGAACTGTGCCCGCTGGTGTCCTCCAGGAGGACGGGATTGTGGGGGGCGACAGCGTCGAGCATGGCCCGGTTCGGGGTGGCGCCGAGCGCGGAGGCGTCCCATTGCCCGCCGAGCACCCAAGTGCCGGGGTCGGTCCGGGAGATGCGATCGGCCACGATGCGCAGGGTCTCGGCCAGGTTCGAGCCCTGCGGGACCTTGCAGCGGCGTTCGCGGATTCCGGCGTAGATCGGGTGCACGTGCAGGTCGTGCAGGCCCGGGAGAACGGTGTCCCCGGCCAGTTCGACGACCCGGGTGGCCGGTCCGCGCCGGCGCAGCACCTCCTCGCGGCCGCCCAGGGTCTCGATGACACCGGCGCGCACGGCGAGCCCGTCGGCCCACCCCGAGGCCGTCCTGACCTGCCCGCCCACCAGAATCGTGTCCGCGTACTGATCGGTCATGGCGCTCCACCTCACGATCGGTTCTGGCCCGGCGGCTCAGCGGCGGTTGATGAATCCGGCGTCGACGGGCAGCGTGACACCGGTGACGTAGCGGGCTTCGTCCGAGGCGAGCCACAGCACGGCATTGGACACGTCGGCCGCTTCGATCACGTCCACCGGAAGGGCGTTCGGCGCCGTCTCGGACAAGATCGTGTCCTGGGCGACGAACTCGACGATGGCCGGGTCGGTGACCATGGGCGTGGCCACGCCGGTGGGATGCACGGAGTTCACCCTGATGCTGTGCCGGGCGAGGTTGTTGGCGTACGTACGCATCAGCCCGACCGCACCGTGCTTGGAGGCGGCGTAGGCAAGACCGCCGTTACTGGCCCCGCCGATGCCGACAAGGCCCGCCGTGGAGTTGACGATCACGATCGAGCCGCCCTGCTCGGCGGCGACCATCGACGGGAGAGCCACCTCGATGGTGTGGAAGGTGCCGGTGAGGTTCACCTCGATGGCGTCGTGCCACGCCTGCACCCGGTCCGCCACGAGCAGCGGCGCGATCCCGGCGTTGGCGACGACGACGTCGATCTGCCCGAACTCGGCGAGCCCGGCGTCGTACGCCTCCTGGAGAACCTCCCGATCGCGCACGTCCGCCTGCCGCGCCAGGACGCGGCGGCCCATGGCCTCCACTTCCTCGACCGCGTCGTGCAGGTCCTGAGGCGTCGACAGCGGGTAGGGCACGGTGTCCACCGACCGGCAGATGTCCACGATCACCAGGTCGGCGCCTTCCTCCGCCATCCGCCGCACATGACTGCGCCCGAGCCCTCCGGCCGCACCGGTGACAAAGGCGACCTTGCCGTCGAGGCGCCGGGGGGATCCGCCGTGCGGGGTCATGTCTGTGATGTACCGCGGGGGAGGCGGCGTGGCCAGGGGGTGAGGCGAGCCCGCGCCGCTCGTGGTCGGGCGGCTCCGTTCCGGGGTCAGTCCACGATGATGCCCGGATAGCAGTGGTCGTGGTGCCAGTCCGGGGCCACCGGGTAGCCGCAGTAGCAGAATTCGGGCCGCGCTGACTCGCCCCTGGCACGCCTGGTCAAGGCGACGATCAAGGGCTGGCGGTCCAGCCAGGACGTCGCGTCGTCGTGGTCGGTCAGGCCGAGGGCCTCCGGCGTCACGTCGAGCCCGTCGGCGAGCAACTCGACCAGCTGGTCGGCCTGTCTGCGGATGAAGCGCAGGACGTTGCCGCAGTAGGACGTGTCCATCTCGTCCAGCCGGTGTCGGCGGTCCTGAAGGTCTTGCCAGACCTCGTCCTGGTTCAGGAGGTTCACCCAGTGCTCCTCCATGGTCCAGCGTGCGGCCGGTGCGACGGATCCGCTGCTGATCGCGGACCGCACCAACTCCTGTGTCTCCTCCGCCTCTTCGAGGGCCATGCCGTACTCCGCGCGGTCCTCGGCCGCAAGACGTCGATAGATCGCTACGGACATGTCGGCGTCCCGGCGTGCGGCGGCGAGGCTGCCCTCGGCGCCGATCCGGGCCCGGGCGGACTGGCGCAGGGCCTTCGCGTGGCTGCTCTCGTAGCGGACCGGATCGGCGGCCGCGAGCCGGGCGGTGATCCCGGCCGCCTCGTCGGCCAGGGGGAGCGCATCCCGCCACCGTTGCAGCCGCCCCAGATAGGTGACGAGCCGCGACGCGACATCCGCCAGGACGGGCTCCTGCGCGACGGGCGCCACCGCGGCCAGCCGCCGGGCGGTCGCCACCGCTTCCTCCAGCGCGGTGACCGCCTCCTCCCTGCGCCGCGAGGCCCACAGCAGCAGGGAGAGGTTGCCCAGGCACTGCGCCAGTTCGGACTCGTCCAGCACGAACGCGCGGGCGAGGAGCGACCCGGCGGGCGGTCCTGCCGCCAGGCCGCGCCGGGCGAACTCGATGGCCCGCGCCTGCGCGGCCACGGCGTCCGGGAGCCGGCGCAGCTGCCAGGAGAAGATGCCGAGGTTGTTCAGGGCGAGCGCGAGGCCGGTCTCGTACCGGCCCGGTTGGGTCGCCGTCAGACGCCAGAAGAGCCCGACCGCTTGCTCCGTGGGGGCCATGGCCCGGTCGGGGTAGCCCGCCGCGGCCAGCCCCCGCCCCACCTGAGCGAGGGCCAGGGCAAGGCCGGGCTCATGAGCCGCGGGCTCCGCCGTGGCCAGGTCCTGGAAGAGCGCGGCTGCCTCCTCCGCCGCGTGCAGGGCGCGGTCGGGGGCCCGGGCGTCGAAGGCGTGCTGGGTCAGGTGCAGCAGCGCGGTCGCCAGGGCCGCGGCCGGGGACATGTACGGCGTCGTGTGCGCGAACGCGGCGTCGGGGGACGACGGAGACGACCGAGACGACGGGGGCGGAGAACCGGCCGGGCGGTTACCGGCAGCCGCCGCCTTGCGGAAGCAGAGCACCGCCTCCTCGTCGGCGGCCAGCGCCTCTTGTGCCCGCCCCGCCCGGCCGAGCCGGAAGCCGAGGCCCTGGTGCAGGCGGCCGCGCTCGGCCGGGTCGGCCGTGCCGGGCAGGAGTTCGGCGACCAGCCGGGCGGTGAACGTCGCGATGCCCGCGTCCAGGTCGAGCTGCCCGAACTCCGGGAAGCAGGCCTCCACGGAGGCGAGTACGGAGGCCGGAAGGGTGGTCTCGGCGAGCGCCGTGAGGGCCGCGCTGCCCGCGGCGACGGCCACCGAGGGATCCTGGCGCAGGATCTGTTCCAGGTGCCCGGAGATGTGCGGCCAGCGCCCCGGTGCCGCCGCGGCGGCCAGAAAGGTCAGGCCGCGCGTGACGGACGGCGGAACCGCGCCGTCGGGGCCGCGGGCGCTGAGCGCTCGCGCTGTCGGTGCGGCCCAGGGGGCGGCCGGGTAGCCGCTCACGCGGTGCCCGTCGAGGCTGAGGGCGAGGAAGTCCTCGGCGAGGCGGTCCGGGTAGAGCGGCTCCAGGACGGCGCCCGGCTCCGCCGCCGGGTAGCAGGTGCCGTGGTCGGTCAGCAGCCGCAGGGGCCGCTCCAGGCCGATCCCGGCCAGCAGAGCGCCGCCGTCCCCCGGTGCCACGGCCCCGGTGAGGGCGGCCGCGAACACGACGCGGTTCATGTCGCTCGGGGCGGTGTCGAAGTCCAGCCCCTCCAGGCGGTTCTCCCACAGCCGGGTCCAGTGCCGTCGTTCGCGGTTCAGGAGGTATGCGGAGAGGCCGGCCAGGTCGTCCGGAGCCTGTTCGCCGTGTACGTGGGCATCGACGGCCACCAGGGCGGCCATGTGTACCGCGAGGACGAGCCCGAACTCCGGGCGCTCCAGGTCCTTGGGTTGTGCGATCACCGCCGGGTCGGGCACGCCGTACCGGGCGGCGAAGCAGTCCCGGGCCGCGGCGAACATGGCCGACCTGGCCCGCGGGTCGCCGCCCGGGGCGCCCAGCGGGCTCAGCTCCTGGTCCCGGGTGCCGGCCATGCTGTCTTCCAGGGCGGAGCGCACGGCGGGCCAGGCGGTGGCCGAGCGGGCGAGCAGCAGCAGCCGGGTCGGCAGGGAGCCGGCGAACAGGCGATTGCTGAACAGCCAGGTGAGGTGCGAGACGGGCCAGCGGTCCGCGTAGTCGACCACGAGGAGCAGCCCGCGAGCCCCGCCGGGCCGCAGGTCCACGCCGCTCTCCTGGCCCGCGTCGAGGACGGCACCCGGGCCGTGCGTGGCCGTGACGACCTTCCAGCCCGCGGCGGCGCTCGCGGCGGCGAACTCGTCGGCGAGGCGGCTCTTTCCGTGACCGCCGGGGCCGTGCAGCCACGTCGCCGAGAGCCGCGGCCCGGGACCGTCGCGCCAGGCGGCGAGATCCGCGCGCTCCCGCTCCCGGCCGGTGAAGTCGACGAGCCGGTAGCGGGCGTTGAGCATCCGGCTCGGCTGGTCGAGGAGCCAGGTGTCGTCCGCGGCGGGGGCCGTGCTCCGGTGCTCGCCGAGCAGGTACACGGGCCCGCGATCGGGGAACACGTGCAGGTCGGCGCCCACGACGCCGTACCCGAAGCCGCTTTCCACCCGGATCGCCTGGTGCACGGCCGCCGCGGGGGCCGGAGCGGCCCTCAGGCCGTCACCTCCGCCGGTTGCGGCTTGCGGGCTGCCCTCGTGAGTCCCTGTCACCGAGCGGCTCCGCCGGTGCCTTCACCCCTGCTGTCCCCGTCCGCCCGCGCCGGTTCGGCGGACCGGTCCGGCGCCGGATCGCTGCCGTGGTGGTGGTTGACGATGTTTCCGCCCTGCACCACGAACGCCTTCGCGTTGTCCCGTACGACGACGTCCTGCACCCACTTCGGCTCGCTGTTCCCGGCGGGCCGTACCTCATCGATCAGGGCCCGCAACTCTTCGGCCGCCGCCGGGTCGCGCTGCAGCAGCGAGCGCAGTTCGAGCTGCCACAGCGGCAGGAGTGTCTGCCGTACCTGGTCGCCGTCCTCCGCCTCCGCCACGAGCCGGGCGTTGCTGTCGAGTTGGCCCTCGATCGCCTGCTGCCGGTCCTCGCCGGCACGGCGCCGGAACAGCTGCGCCACGCGGGCGCGGGCGAGCGTCCAGGAGTCGGTGGCCATGGCCCCGACCACCGCCGTACCACCGGCCAGCACGAGTTCGTCGAGCACAAGTCCTCCTTCTGCGGGCCCCGTTGACGTCGCGCACCTCGTGTGCCGCGTCCCGCACCGATGACCGTAGAACATCCGGCCGCGATCGGGGGGTTGTGCAGGTGGTTCTCACGATGTGTGAGCGATCACTCGCTCGGCGGTGACCCCTGTGTCAGAGTTGATTCATGAGCACGGCTGATGGGGGAGAGCAGAATGGAGCGGCCGCGTCGGGTCATTCGGTGCCGGACTTGGTCCGCACACGGTGGGGAGTCGGTCTGACCGACCCGCTGCCGGCCCGATTCAAGGAGCCCGGCTGGAGTTACGAGGAAGAGGTCCCGCGCCGCTGCCCCGCCTGCAGCGGCGAACTGCACTCCCTGCGCCGGCCGTACGAGTCGCAGGGGCGTGTGTATCGCTACGTGGCCGTCGTGTGCCCGCGTTGCCCCGCTGCCTTTGCCCTCGCGGATCTCGGCGTGAAGACGTACGACAAACTCATGGGCCACAGCGGCATGGCATCGGTCCCCGCACCCGCTTCCGCCGTGTACTCACCTCCCGCGCCCGGTGCCGACACCGGTGTCTGGGAATCGCTGCTCGGCCCGTGCCCCACAGATGACGAGCCGGGCGGCGTGAGCATCACACCGATCTATGCCGCTCCCGGCGCTGCACTGCGTCCTGCTCCCGGCGCGACACCGCGTCCTGCTCCCGGCCGTCCGCGCGTCATCGCCTCGAACGTGCCCTCTCCGGGGCGCGGTTGGCCCGCCGACCTGCCGCTGCCCGCCGATCCCGAGACGCGGCTCCTGTACTGGTGCAAGGTGACCGATCCGCACTGGCGACCGCCCCGCGCGGCCATCGACGCGGCCCTGGACATCCGCGTCATCATGCCGGACGGCCCGGAATTCGACCCCCTGCGCGCGCACCTGACCGAGGAGGACGTGCCATACCGCTGCGCACGGCACTGGCAGGAGTCGGAAGTCGTCGGCACCGTCAGCGAATCGGGGCACCGGACCGACCTCGTCGCGTGGCCCGTCCGCACCGGGCCGCTGCCCGCCGCCCCGGTCGCGGGTCCCGGCGCCCATGCCGCCCGTGACGCGTTCGCGCTGCAGTGGGACGCCCTGGAGGAGCTGCCCGAGGACGCCGATGACGCCTACGTCCCGGTGGCCGATCTGGTGCCGCCGGGCTGGGCGCCGTTCCTGAAGTACCCGACGTTCAACCCGGCGCAGGCCGACGCCGTCCCGGCGATCCTCCAGGACGACGGGAACGTCCTGGTCGTCGCCCCGACCGGCGCGGGCAAGACCCCGATCGGCATGGTCGCCGCCCTCAAGGCCAACGCGCAGGGCCGCAAGGCCGCCTGGCTCGTGCCGCAGCGTTCCCTGACCGACGAACTCGACCAGGAACTCGACCTGTGGCGTGCCAACGGACTGAGCGTGGTGCGCCTCACCGGCGAGTACGCCGTCGACGCCGAGCTGATCCGCAAGGCCGACATCTGGATCGCCACCACCGAAAAGTTCGAGGTCATCTGCCGTACCGGCTCCCTGCGCGACGCCCTCGCCGATGTCGGCTGCCTCGTCGTCGACGAGGTCCACCTGCTCGGCGACCCCGGCCGCGGCCCCATCCTGGAGGCCCTGCTCGCTCGCGTCGGCGAGGACACCGGGCAGGTGCGCGTCGTCGGCCTGTCCGCGACGGTCGCGAACGCCGACGAGGTCGCCGACTGGCTCGGAGCCCGCCTGGTGCGCACCGCGTGGCGGCCCACCCGGCTGATCTGGCAGATACCCGTCCCCGCCGCGTCCACCAACAGTGACCGGGGCGCCCGCGCCGTGGCCCGCACCCGCGCCGCCGTACGCCAGGTCCGCGCCATCGCCGACGAGGGCGGCAGCGCCCTGGTGTTCTGCGGCAGCAAGCGGGGGGTGCGCATGACCGCGCTCGCCCTCGCCGAGGAGCGCGGGGTCCGCGGCAAAGGCATCGACACGGACGATCCGGAGGCCGTCGAGCGGCTCTGTTCGCCCACGGGCGTGCGCATCCACTACCGGGACTGGCCCTACAAGCGCGAGGCCGAAAAGGCGTTCCGCAACCGCGAGGCGAACGCCCTGGTGGCGACGTCCACCGTGGCGGCCGGGGTCAACCTGCCCGCCCGCGCCGTCGTCGTACGCGACACCGAGATCGGCTTGGACCGGGTCGAAGTGTCCATGGTCCAGCAGATGTTCGGCCGTGCCGGCCGGGTCGGCGCCGGGGAGCGCGAGGGCTGGGCCTTCCTCCTCACCGACGGCACCGACCGGCCCGAGTGGCAGGCCCGGCTGGCCGCCGGCTACACCGTGCGCTCCCGCATCCGCGAACGCCTGCCCGACCACCTGCTGGCCGAGGCGGTGCAGGGCCGTGTGCGTACGCTCCGTGAGGCCGAGAACTGGTGGACCCGCACCCTCTCCCACCACCAGGGCAACGAGAGTTTCGACCCGCTGTACGACGCCGTCGAGTTCCTCACCGAGGCCCGCTACCTGCGCCGCAGCCCCGGCCTCGAGCACGACGACACCCTCCTGGCCACCGAGCTCGGCATCCTCACGAGCCGTTTCATGCTCGCCACCGACATCGCCGACGACCTGTCCGACCAGGTGCGCGCCGCCCCCGTGCCCCGGGATGCGGACGCCGCCGAGCAGTCCCTCACGGCACTGCTCGCCGTGCACCTGCCGAACCTCGTACAGGCGCAGTTCACCGACCGGGCCCGCGTGGCGCTGTTGCGGGTGCTGCGCAACGGAGGCCATCTGGAAGCCCCGGATCCCGCGGACCCTCAGGCGGGCGCGCGGCCCGCGGACGAACCGGTGGTCGCCGGGGACCTGGCGCGGGCGGCGCTGCTGCTGGTCGCGCACAGCCCCAAGGTGTTCCGCACCCGCTCCCCGTACGTCCTCGGCATTCCCGCCGAGAGCCTGACCGGCATCTACGAGGAATCCCAGCGCTACCTCGCCTGGCTCGGCGCGCAGGGACCGCTCGGCACCGTGCATCCCTGGGTCGCCGTCGTCGCCGCCGATCTGGCCGCCAGGATCCGCTGGCGGGCACTCGGCCCGCGCCGGGGAGCGGGACGCCTGCTGTGGATGTGCGAGCAGATGGCCACGGCGCCGCTCGCCGCCCGGCTCGTGCCGCAGATGTGGCGAGCGGCCCGCAAGCGAGGCATCGGCGCCCCCGACTGGACGGGCACCACGCCACCCAACGGCTGCGCCCTGCCCGCCCAGCGCTACCGGCAACTCCTCGCCGAGCGCACGACGGGTGCGCTCATGACCCCGGAGCCGGACGGTGTCCTGGTCGAGGGCTGCCCGCGCGGGGCGGCCGTACGGCTGTGGGACGGCGTGTCCGTGGAGTTGCACCCGGTCGAGGGCGCCCCGGTCGAACTCCCCTACCCGCGCCGGGCAGCGGGCGGCCCGGCGGCCGGTCACCGTGGCGCGGTCGTCTTCACTCGGGGCGATCGCCTGGCCACGGGGTGGCTGGCCGCGTACAACGGCTTGGGCTGAGCGAGGCGATGGGAGCGGCCGCCGATTCCGGCGGTCTCAGCCCGGTGGTCTCACCGAAGCGCGCCGGGGCTCCTGGTCATCGGGTGTGGTGCTGCGGCGAAAGGATGTCGTGGGCCCGGGGGCCCAGTACGAGGTCGTCGTCGCGGTCGATCCACTGGCGGCGCAGGACGGACAGGGCGACCAGGGTGTTGAGGCCGTTGAGGCCGGGCAGGGCGCCGAGGTCGTCGGTGACGAACCTGGACAGGTGGTCCTCGTCGGCGAAGACGCCGTGGTGCAGGATCGAGGCCGGCCCGGCCGTCATGACGGTGAACCGGGCGCAGGAGTGTTCACCGAGCGCGGTCAGGACGGCGGGGATGTGCCGCGGCTGGACGTCGAGGGTGAACAGCGCGGTGATGGGGAATCCGAGGGCGGCCGGTTCGATCTCCACCCGGGGGCGGACGGCGCCTGATTCCAGGAGCGACTGGATCGTCCGGTAGGCGGTGGACCGGCTGACGTCGAGTTCGCGGGCGACCTGCGCCGCGGAGACCCGGCTGTCCTCGACGAGGAGCTGGAGTGTGCTGAACTCGATCTCGTTGAGGGGCCCGACGGTGCTGGTGGTCGCACCGGGTTGGGCGTCGGCCTGCCGGCGCAGCTCCTCGGTCTGCCGGGCGGTGAGCCGTTCGAGCCGCCAGGTGAACGCTTCGCGTGCGGAGCGCAGCACCAGGTGCGACTGGATGGAGGCGATGCCGGGGATTTCGGGCAGCGTCCGGGCAAGCAGGCGGCGCGGGTCCGTGCCGGGCAGGGGATAGAGCGTGCAGTAGATGTCCGAGTCGCCGGTGGTGGTGATGAGCGACTGGGCCTGCGGCACCTTCTGGATGGCCGCCGCGACGTCGGCCGTGGCGCCCGGCCTGCACTTGATCCACACCACGTAGGGATTGCCGGTGGTGAGCAGCGACCAGTGCACGGTGCCGATGAAGCGCAGGAGCCCGAGCTGCTGCAGCCGCTGGATGCGCCGCCCCGCCGTGCTGGCCGACGTGCCCAGGATGTCGGCGACCGAATTCAGCGGTGCGCGGGGCGCGATCTGCAGCGCGGCCACCAGATCGAGGTCCGCGTCGTCGAGCCCGTGCTTCATCTCTTGCATGCAGACAGCCTACACAGATCGATTCTGCCGATATGCAGCTGTTGCTTGACACAAAGAAGCGTCGAGCTGTCTTATGGCGAGCCATATCGCCACTGATCAGCAGCGGGAGGCCCTCATGACCGAGGTGACGACGAAACAACGGCGTTCGCCGACGACGGTGATCCTTCGGGTGCTGGACTTCGTGGACCGGGCGGGCAACAAACTGCCCCACCCGTTCTGGCTGTTCGTGATCCTGAGCGGACTGATCGCGGCGGCGAGCTGGCTGCTCGCCACGCTCGATGTCTCGGTGGTCTCGCCTGCCGACGGCAAGGTCATCGGGGTCAAGAGCATCGTGTCCGACGCCGGTGTGGAGATGGTCCTCGGCGACCTGATCACGAACTTCGTGAACTTCCCGCCGCTGGGCCTGATCGTCGTCGTCATGCTCGGCGTCGCGATCGCGGACGGCACGGGGCTGCTCCCCGCCCTCATGCGCGCCGCGCTCGCCCGCGTCCCGGCCAAGATGGTGACCTTCGCCGTGGCGCTGACCAGCATGTTCTCCCACGTGGCGGGAGACGCCGCGTTCGTGGTGATGATCCCGCTCGGCATGATCGCCTTCCGCGCGGTGGGCCGCAGCCCGATCATCGGCGCGGTCGTGTCGTACGTGGCCGTGGGCGGCGCGAGCAGCGTCAGCCCGGTGATCGAAGGATCCGACGCGATCTTCGCCGGACTGACCACCTCCGCGGCGCACACCATCGACCCGTCCTACTCGGTCACCCCGGTGTCGAACTGGTACTTCTCCGCGGCGTCCTGTCTGCTGCTCGCGGTCGTGATCACGCTGGTCACCGAAGCCGTCGTCGCACGCCGGGTCGACGCGATGAACGCCGTCGAGCCGGAGCTGACCGACGTCGACGAGCTGCCCGACATGACCTTGTCCGACGACGAACGCAAGGGCGTACGCCGGGCGATCACCGCCGGCGGGCTGTACCTGGCCGCGGTGGTCCTCGCGATGCTGCCCGCCGGATCACCCCTGCGCGGAGACGGCGGTTCCATCGTGGAATCACCGCTGCTCGACAACGTCGCCGTGGTGCTGATGCTCTTCTTCATGCTCATCGGCACCGTCTACGGACTGACCGTGCGCACCATCACCGCCGCGCAGGACATCCCTGACCTGATGGGACGAGGACTGCGCGAACTGGTCCCGGTCCTCGTGCTGTTCTTCGCGGTCTCGCAGTTCCTCGGTTACTTCAAGTGGACCAACATCGGGCAGGTCATCGCGATCTCCGGCGCCAAGGTGCTCGACTCGCTCGGCGCGCAGCCCGTCGTCATCTTCGTCGGCGCGGTGCTCCTCGTCAGCCTGCTCAACCTGTTCCTCACCAGCGGCTCGGCGATGTGGTCCCTCGTCGCACCGGTCCTGGTGCCGATGCTGATGCTCCTGAGCATCCGGCCGGAGACCACCCAGGCGCTGTTCCGCATCGCCGACGCGCCCACCAACAGCCTCAGCCCGATGAGCCCGTACTTCGTCATCGCGCTGGGCTTCATCCGCCGCTACCGGCCCTCCGCGGGGATCGGCACCCTGATGTCCCTGGTCCTGCCCCTTGCCGTGGTCAACCTCGTCGTATGGCTGGCGATGTTCCTCGCCTGGTACGCGCTGGGCATCCCGCTCGGCCCCGGCGTCCCCGTCCGCTAGACCCCCGGATTCCGCTGGAGTCCTCACCCCTCACAGATTGGCGCACCCCCTTGTCCGCGAAGCCGTTGTCCGCCTGGACCCGCACCCACCTCGACGACCTGCTCACCGACCTGTCGGCGCTCGTCGGCCTCGAAACGCCCAGCACCGACAAGGCGTTGCTGGACACCGCCGCCACCTCGATCAAGTCCTGGGTGGAGGACCGGCTCGGCCCGGCCGCCCAATGGACCCGCCACGAGCAGGCGGAACACGGTGACGTGCTGACGGCGACCTACCCCGGCACCCCCGGCAAGCCGGTGCTGCTCATCTGCCACTACGACACGGTGTGGCCGGCGGGCACGCTGGCCGAGTGGCCCTTCACCGTGGACGACGGAACGGCCAGGGGGCCGGGTGTCTACGACATGAAGGCCGGACTCGTCACGGGAGTCTGGGCGCTGCGGGCCCTGCGCGCCGCGGGCCTCGCGCACCCGACGGTGACGTTCGTGTTCACCGGCGACGAGGAGCTCGGCAGCCCGAAGTCGCGCCCCCTCATCGAAGACGCGGCACGCGACTGCACGGCGGCACTGGTGCTCGAACCCGGAATCGGCTGGGACGTCAAGACCGAACGCAAGGGCGTCGGCACCTTCCACATCACCACCACCGGCATCGAGTCCCACGCCGGCAACGAACCCGCGGCCGGCGCCAGCGCGGTCCACGCGCTCGCCGAGCTGGTCACCACCCTCGCCGCGGCTCAGGACCCCGACGCCGGGACGACCATCAACATCGGCACCTTCGACGGCGGTACCGCCCGTAACGTCGTCGCGGGCCGCGCGCACTGCCTCGTCGACGTCCGGATCACCCGGCAGGACGAAGCCGACCGCGTCGACGAGGTCTTCGCGTCGCTGCGGCCCAGCGATCCGCGCGTCGGCGTGCAGGTCGGCGGGGAGTGGAACCGGCCGGCGATGCGCCTGACCCCGGCGAGCGAGGCCCTGTTCGGCCTGGCCGACGAGATCGCCACCGAGCTGCGCGGACCTCTCGAGCCGATCAGCGTCGGCGGCGGCAGCGACGCCAACTTCATCGCCGCGCTCGGCGTGCCGGTCCTCGACGGGCTCGGCAGCAGCGGCGCGGGCCCCCACGCCCGCCACGAGCACGTGATCGTCGACGACATCCCCGACCGGGTGGCGCTCGTGGCGGGTCTCCTGCACCGGATGGCCGCCGCGACCGGCTGACCGGTCATGGGACCGCCCCGGCCGGGCCGACCGTCGCGTGTCGGACAACCGGGTGCTCCGGACCGCCGTCATTGCGCCCGTCTCCCCTCAACGCATCGCTCCGCGAGGGAGGTTGGAGGAGCATGAGGCGTGCGTAAGTACCGGTGACGCCTCGGGGGACAGACCATGGCATTGGAATACCGTCTGCTGGGGCCGGTCGAAGCGCTGTGGGAAGGCCGCCCCCTGCGGATGGGCGGACCCAAGCCCCGCGCCCTGCTGGCCGCACTGCTGCTGCGCGCCGGACACGTCGTGCCCGCCGCGGTCCTGGTGGACGTCGTATGGGGCGATGACCCGCCGGAGACGGCCCGTGCGCTCATCCAGACGTACGTCTCGGGGCTCCGGCGGGCACTGCCGGAAGGGCGACGGGAGGCCATCGAGACGCGGGCGCCGGGGTATGTGATCCGGCCGGAGGCCGGGGCCGTGGACCTCGGGCGGTTCGAGGAGATGGCCGCGGCCGGGCGGCAGGCCGCCGCGCGAGGTGACCACTCCGGCGCCGCCCGGCTGCTGCGTGACGCCCTGCGGCTGTGGCACGGTTCCGCGCTGGGCGGCGTCGGCGACGTGCTGCGGAGCGAGGCCGTACGCCTCGACGAAGCCCGGCGGACCGTACTGGAGGAGCGCATCGCCGCCGAACTCGAATGCGGGGGACGGGAAGGCGAGTTGATCACGGAGATCAAGGGACTCGTCGGCGCCCACCCCACCAACGAGCGGCTGCGTGGACAGCTTATGCTCGCCCTTTACCGGGTGGGGCGGCAGGCCGACGCCCTCGCGGCATTCGACGAGGGGCGCGCCGTACTCGCCGGGGAACTCGGCATCGATCCCGGGCCGGAGCTCCGCCGGCTGCACGGATCGATCCTGCGGGCCGAGCCCGGCCTGCTGCGCGCCGACGGCGGTGCGGCGGCCACTGACGTATCGGCACCGAAGGCGCCCGCCACGCCCCGGCCCGTGTGCCTGCTGCCCGCCGCCATCCGGGACTTCACCGGGCGCAAGGCCGAGATCACCGAAGTCGTCGACCGGCTCGTCGCTCCCCGGGACGCGACCTCCGTCGTGGTCGTGTCGGGCTCGGCCGGTGTCGGCAAGTCCGCCCTCGCGGTCAAGGCAGCCCACCTGGCCTCGCAGGCCTTCCCCGATGGACAGCTGTACGCCGAACTGCAGGGCACCGGCGGGCCCCTGCCGCCCGGCGACGTCCTCGGCAGGCTGTTGCGCGCGCTGGGCGCCGCACCGCCCGAGCATCCCGCCGAGCGCGTCGACCTCTTCCGCAGCCTCGTCGCGGGACGCCGCCTCCTGCTGGTCCTCGACGACGCGGGCAGCGAGGCGCAGGTGCGGCCCCTGCTGCCGGGCAGCCCGGGCTGCGGCGTGCTGGTCACCTCGCGGGCCCGGCTCGGCGGCCTGGACGGGGCCCGGCGTACCGACCTCGCCGTCCTGGACGAGTCACGCAGCCTTGAGCTCCTGGCCCGGGTCATCGGCCCCCGGGGTGCGACGGAGGATCCCGCCGAGGACGCCGCCGCGGCCCGCCGCATCGTCACCCTGTGCGGTGGCCTGCCGCTGGCCCTGCGGATCGCCGGGGCCCGGCTGACCACGCGCCGGCACTGGACCCCGCGCGTCCTCGCCGACCGCCTCGAGGACGAGCGGCGGCGACTGGACGAACTGGCCGTGGGGGATCTGGAGGTACGAGCCAGCCTGGGCCTGAGCTACCAGTCCCTCGACCACGACGCCCGCACCGTGCTGCGCCGCCTGGCCGCCCTCGGCCCGTGCGACACGGCCCCCTGGATGGCGGCGCTGCTCGTCGACGAGCCCGAGGACGAGGTGGAGGAGCTGCTCGAACGACTGGTCGACGCGCAGATACTGGACTGGACGGGCACCGACTCCGCGGGTCAGTCGCGCTACCGGGCCCACGACCTGGTGCGGGTCTACGCCGCGGAGCGGGCCGAGGCCGAGGACCCGGTGGAGGTACGCACGGCGGCGGTGGGGCGTGCGCTCGCCGCCGGGCTGCGCCTGGTGGAGCGGGTCGCGGAGGAAGCGCCCTCGGGGGTGGTCGTGCTGCGGCCCTATCTCGGCGGCTCGGCGAGCGTCAACCGGTCCGCCGGCGGGGCCGGGCCACAGCGGGCCGGGGGCGGCACGCGCGACCACGGACCGGCCGCCGATGTGGGGGCGGCGACCACGCGGCGCGCGCTCGCCGATCCCTACGCCTGGTTCGAGGCCGAGGCCGACGCGCTGGCCACGGTCGTCGAGCGCGCGGTGGCCTTCGGCCTGCACACCCTCGCCTGTGCCGCGGCGACGGTGCTGTGCTCCTCGTCGTTCGCGGTCGGCAACCGCTTCGACGCCTGGTGGCGCAGCCACGACGCCGCGCTCACCGCCGCCCGGCGTGCCGGGGACCGCGCGGGCGAGGCGCTGCTGCTCATCGGCCTGGGCCAACTGCGATTCGAGCAGGACCGGTACGCCGAAGCCCAGGAGTACTTCCGGCAGGCCGAGCCGCTGTGCGCCGCCATCGGTGACCTGCGCGGCCAGGCCGCCGCCCTCGCGGGGCTCGGCGGCAACCTGCGCGAACTGGGCCGACTTGACGCCGCCGACGAGGCGCTGGGCCGCGCAGTCGGCGTCTTCCAGCGCCTGGGCGACGACGCGGGCATCGGACTCGCCTGCCGGCTCCATGGCTCCGTATGCCTCGAACGCGGCGACCACGACCGCGCGTCGGCACTTCTGGACGTATCGCTCAGGGCCTATCGGAGCCTGGGCAGCCGGCGAGGCGAGGCGCTGACCCTGCGCTCGCTGAGTCTCATGCACCGATCGCTCGGAGCGTACGAGGAGGCCGAGCGGCACGCCGGACAGGCGCTGGAGATCCTCGCGGGACTCGGTGATCCGCTGATGGCGGCGTACGCGGAACGAGCCCGCGCCAAGGCCCGGTTGAGGCTGGGACGTACCCGGGAGGCGGAGGCGGAACTGCTCGGTTCGCTCGACGTCTGCCGGGCCTACCGGGACCGCTTCGGCGAGGCACTGACCCTGCGCACCCTCGGCGAGTGCGCTCTGGCCGACGGACGGCACCACGAGGCGCAGAAGCGGCTCGCCGCAGCCGTGAGCCTGTGGGAGGCACTGGAATTGCGGCTGCCCCGGGCCCGTACGCTGCGCGATCTCGCCACGACGCGCGAGGCACTGGGGGACAGCCAGGGGGCGGCGGCACTGCGCACGGAGGCGAAGTCCGTGTTCGTCGAGTGCGGCACGCTGGAGCGCGGCGAGCTGTAGGCAGGTCGGCCGTGACCTGTAAGCCGCTGTGAGCGGTGTTACGGAGGGCTTGTAGGCAAACTGCAGAACCCCCGGAGAACGTTGATGACGTCGGAGGGAAACAGCCTCCGGCACAACGGGGAAACAACGGGGAAGGACCACTGATGTCCAGCACCACGAAGAGCTCCGTCCGCCGCCCGGCCGTCTTGCTTCTGGCCTCCGCCCTCACCGGCGGAGCCCTGGCCGCGGGGTCGCTGACCACGACCGCGTCGGCCGCATCCGGCCCGCTGCGCGCAGACATCGTCAAGACGGCGACCATCGAGAAGAACAACCCGAAGCACAACCGCGAGAAGCCGAGGAACTGCAACTTCTACAGCGGCTACTGGAAGACCAGCGGCGACGACATCTGCTCCACCTCGACCGGTGGAGTGAAGTGGCGCTCCAACAACTGGTGCGCCGACTTCGCCCGCTACGTCTGGAAGAAGTCGGGCGCCAAGACCACGAAGATCGACCCGTGGGCGGGCTCCTTCTACCGGGCGGCCAAGGCCGGCACCGGCACGTGGCACAAGCGCGGCTCCTACGTCCCCAAGCCCGGTGACGTGGTGCTCTACGACTGGGACGGCAGCAAGCCGAGCCTCGGCAACAACGGCTGGGACGTCGACCACGTCGGTGTCGTCATCAAGTACCAAAAGAGCGGCAAGAAGCTGACGACCATCGAGGGCAACACCACGAAGACGTCGAGCGGCAGCGGCAAGGAAGGCGTCTACAAGCGCGACCGGCACAACACCGAACGCGGCGACGTCGTCGGCTACGTCTCGCCCGAGAAGCGCTGACGCCCACCACCCGCAGACAGGACGACGGCCCTGCGGGGCCCGCCCCGGGGAGAGTGCCGCACCGACCTCTCTCCCCGGGGCGCAGGCGTGACCCGCACAGCCCTGCCGCCCGGTACGGGCCTGTGCGAACAGCTGTGATCGGGGGACACATGCTGCGCATGCACTTCACCGCGTCGGACCTCGCCCGGACCCGGGTGGCGAGCGCGCCGGCTCTGATGTGGGAAACCGTACTGAGCACCCACTGGCTCCGGGACGGCTGCGCCGGACTTCTCGGCAACTGGTGGCGCGGGCGGGTGCGGCCGAACCTGCCGGGGCGGGCCCGTGCCCTGACCGAACTGATCCCGCAGCAGGGCTACTTCCCGGACTTCCTCACACCGCACACCGTCACCCTGTGCCTGACCGAGGCGGTGGAGCCCGTCCTTCTCACCCCCGGGAGCGAGATGCGCCATGACATCGAACTCCTGCCCACCGGGGGCGCGTTGTCGCCGTGGGTGCGCGATCTGCACCAGGGCCGCGGCCCGGCCGTCGCCCACCTCGACCAGTCCTTCCGGGACTACCAGCGGGCCGCGATCACACCGTTCCTCCGCGGCATCCTGACGCACACCGCACGCGAACGGGCACGGGCCGGCCGGCTCCTCGCCTCGGGCGGAGTGGAGGCGCTGCTCCGCGACCTGTCCCCGTCCGCGCGATGGCGCGCGCCGTGCCTCGACATCGACTATCCGGTGGAGCGCGACCTGTACCTGGAGGGACGCGGGCTGCTCCTCGTGCCCTCCTACTTCTGCCGTTGCCACCCGGTGACGCTGGTACGACAGGGGGAGGTGCCGGTCCTGGTGTACCCCCTCGGCCACGAACCGTGGGACTCCGAGGCGGCGGACGACGCGGGCGGCACCCTCGCCGACCTCGTCGGATGCAGCCGCGCCGCGGTGCTCGAGGCCGCCGGCGAATGCCGCCGGAGCAACACGAGCCAGCTGGCCCGCCGCGCCGGTCTGCTGCTGTCATCGGCCAGCCAGCACCTCACCGTGCTGCGTCGCGCCGGCCTGATCGTCAGCTCCCGCGAGGGCAACAGCGTGGTGCACGAGGTCACCCCGCTCGGCGCCGGCTTGCTCCACCGGCACGTGTGATCAGGGGGGTGACCTCTTGACCTCGGTGGCTTCAGCCATTAGTTTGCGGTGGCCATCGATCTGTACTACCGAAAGGGGGCGACCCAGCGGATGAACACCAGCTCTGATCTCGGTCGCCTCGCCCAGCGCACGGTCTGGGTTCCGGGTCGGATCGCGCACGGCGCCTGAGTACGCCGTTCTGCTGCGCCCGTCCGCGGGCACCTTTTGAGTAACTCCTCACCATCTTCCGGCACGTCTCTCTCGCGTGCCGTCTTGCGCCCCCCTCTGCCTCGCGTGGCGCGTCTGAACACAGAAAGCTGCCTGAAATTGGCGAACCTGGAATTGGCGAACATGATGAATCGACCGATCGTGCACCGAAACGAAGGCCTGTCATGACAGCGGCGCGGATCACCGTCAACGGGAAAGAAACGCCGATCTCACCGGCTGCGCCCCACACCACAGCGCTGGACTTCCTGCGCGAGCGTGGACTCACCGGCACCAAGGAGGGCTGCGCCGAGGGTGAATGCGGCGCCTGTTCGGTCCTGGTGGCCCGGCCCGGAGTGAACAAGCCCACCGACTGGGTGGCGGTCAACGCCTGCCTGGTCCCGGCCGCGGCCCTCGACGGCCAGGAGATCGTCACCTCCGAAGGTCTCGCCACCGCCGGCGAACCCGGCACGCCGCGCACCCTGCACCCGGTGCAGCAGGAGATGGCGGTCCGCGGCGGCTCCCAGTGCGGCTACTGCACACCGGGATTCGTCTGCAGCATGGCCGCCGAGTACTACCGGCCGGACCGCTGCGCGCACGCGACCGGAAGCGCCACGGACGCGGCCGAAAGCGCCGACGCCGAGCACGGTCCGAACGGCTTCGACCTGCACGCGCTGAGCGGCAACCTGTGCCGCTGCACCGGCTACCGCCCGATCCGCGACGCGGCCTTCGCCGTCGGTACGCCCGCCGACGAGGACCTGCTCGCGCAGCGTCGCGAGCAGTCCCCGCCCGCCCCTGTCGCCACCGAATACGCCCTGGACGGCGCGGCGTTCCTGCGGCCGGGCACCCTGGCAGAAGTGCTGCGGCTGCTGCGCGAGCGGCCCGACGCGGCGGTGGTCGCCGGCTCCACCGACTGGGGTGTGGAGGTGAACATCCGCTCCCGGCGGGCGGATTGCGTGGTCGGCATCGACCGCCTGGCCGAACTGCGGGAACTGCGCGTCGAATCCGACTACGTCGAGATCGGGGCGGCGCTGACGCTCACCGAGATCGAACGCCGGCTCGACGGCCGCGTCCCGCTCCTCGGCGAGCTGTTCCCGCAGTTCGCATCCCGCCTCATCCGCAACAGCGCGACCTTCGGCGGCAACCTGGGGACCGGCTCTCCCATCGGTGACAGCCCGCCCGCGCTGCTCGCCCTTGAGGCGTCGGTGGTGCTCGCCGACGCCGACGGTGAGCGCGTGGTCCCGTTGGCGGACTACTTCACCGGCTACCGGCAGAGCGTGCGTCGTCCCGGCGAGTTGATCCGCGCGGTGCGCTTCCCGCTGCCGCTGTCGCCGGTCGTGGCCTTCCACAAGATCGCCAAGCGGCGTTTCGACGACATCTCCAGTGTCGCGGTCGCCTTCGCGCTCGACATCGAGGGCGGCTTCGTACGCAAGGCGCGCATCGGTCTGGGCGGCGTGGCCGCCACTCCGATCCGTTCCCTCGCCACCGAGGCGGCCCTTGAGGGCAAGCCGTGGACGGCGGAGACTGTTGAGGCGGCAGCCCCGGTGCTGCGCGCCGAGGGCACGCCGATGAACGACCACCGCGCAAGCGCCGACTACCGCTCCGCGATGCTCGGCCAGAGCCTGCGGAAGCTGTACGCACAGACCACCGAGGGTGTGACGTCATGAGCCACTTGTCCGAGCGCCCCGCCAACTCCGTCGTCGGCGTGTCGATGCCGCACGAGAGTGCGGTCCTGCACGTCACCGGCACCGCGCTCTACACCGACGACCTGGTCCATCGCACCAAGGACGTGCTGCACGCCTATCCGGTCCAGGCCGCGAAGGCCCACGGCAGGATCACCGCGCTGCGCACCGAGCCCGCACTCGACGTGCCGGGCGTGGTGCGCGTACTGACCGGCGCCGACGTGCCAGGCGTCAACGACGCAGGCATGAAGCACGACGAACCGCTCTTCCCCGACGTGGTCATGTTCCATGGCCACGCGGTCGCCTGGGTGCTCGCCGAGACACTGGAGGCGGCCCGGCTCGGTGCGGCGGCCGTCGAGGTGGAACTCGACGAACAGCCGTCCCTGATCACGCTGCGGGACGCGATCGCGGCCGGGAGTTTCCACGGCGCCCGGCCCGAGATGCTGACCGGCGACGTCGAGGCCGGTTTCGCCGACTCCACGCACGTGTTCACCGGCGAGTTCCAGTTCTCCGACCAGGAACACTTCTACCTGGAGACGCACGCGGCGCTGGCCCTCGTCGACGAGGCCGAGCAGGTCTTCGTCCAGAGCAGCACCCAGCATCCTTCCGAGACCCAGGAAATCGTCGCGCACGTGCTCGGTCTGCACAGCCACGAGGTGACCGTGCAGTGCCTGCGGATGGGCGGCGGCTTCGGCGGCAAGGAGATGCAGCCGCACGGCTTCGCGGCCATCGCCGCGCTCGGCGCCAAGCTGACCGGCCGCCCGGTCCGGCTGCGCCTCAACCGGACGCAGGATCTGACCATGTCCGGCAAGCGCCACGGATTCCACGCCCAGTGGAAGATCGGCTTCGACGCGGACGGCCGCATCCAGGCACTGGACGCCACCTTGACCGCGGACGGCGGCTGGAGCCTGGACCTGTCCGAGCCGGTGGTGGCTCGCGCGCTGTGCCACATCGACAACACGTACTGGATTCCCAACGCGCGCGTCGCCGGTCGCATCGCACGGACCAACAAGGCCTCCAACACCGCCTTCCGCGGCTTCGGCGGACCGCAGGGCATGCTGGTGATCGAGGACATCATGGGCCGGTGCGCGCCGCTGCTCGGCCTGGATCCGATGGAGTTGCGCGAGCGCAACTTCTACCGGCGGGGCCAGGACACCCCGTACGGGCAGCCGGTCTCGCAGCCCGAACGGATCTCCGCGGTCTGGGAGCAGGTCAAGGAGACCGGCGGACTCGCCGATCGCAAGCGCGAGATCGCCGCCTTCAACGCCGCGCACCCCCACACCAAGCGGGCCCTTGCGATCACCGGCGTGAAGTTCGGCATCTCGTTCAACCTCACCGCCTTCAACCAGGGCGGCGCACTGGTGCTGATCTACAAGGACGGCTCCGTCCTGATCAACCACGGCGGCACCGAGATGGGCCAGGGCCTGCACACCAAGATGCTCCAGGTGGCCGCGACCACCCTTGGCATCCCGCTGCACAAGGTGCGCCTCGCCCCCACCCGCACCGACAAGGTCCCCAACACCTCCGCCACGGCGGCGAGTTCGGGAGCTGACCTCAACGGCGCGGCGGTGAAGAACGCCTGCGAGCAACTGCGCGAGCGCCTGCTGCAGGTGGCCGGCAGTCAACTGGGTTCCAGCGCCGCCGACGTGCGCATCGTCGAGGGCGTCGCCCGCACCCTGGGCAGCGGCAAGGAGCTGGCCTGGGACGACCTGGTGCGCACCGCGTACTTCCAGCGGGTGCAGCTGTCGGCGGCCGGTTTCTACCGCACCGAGGGCCTGCACTGGGACGCCAAGTCCTTCAGCGGCACGCCGTTCAAGTACTTCGCCATCGGCGCCGCCGCGGCCGAGGTGGAGGTGGACGGCTTCACCGGCGCCTACCGCATCCGGCGGGTGGACATCGTGCACGATGTCGGCGACAGCCTGTCCCCGATGATCGACATCGGTCAGGTCGAGGGCGGGTTCGTGCAGGGCGCGGGGTGGCTGACCCTGGAGGACCTGCGCTGGGACACCGGTGACGGGCCGAACCGCGGCCGGCTGCTTACTCAGGCCGCGAGCACCTACAAGCTGCCGAGCTTCTCGGAGATGCCCGAGGAGTTCAACGTAACGCTGATGGAGAACGCCACCGAAGAGGGCGCGGTGTACGGGTCCAAGGCGGTGGGGGAGCCGCCGCTGATGCTGGCGTTCTGTGTACGGGAGGCGTTGCGGCAGGCAGCGGCCGCGTTCGGGCCGAGCGGGGTCAGTGTCGAGTTGGCCTCGCCGGCGACACCGGAAGCGGTGTACTGGGCGATCGAGTCGGCGCAGCGGGCTGCCGTGTCCCGCAACGGACTTGCCCGCAGCGGCGCTGCCGCCGGCGGCGAGATCCGAGCCGACGCAACATCATTGAGTGGTGCCTGAGATGACGTGGGTCGCCGCGGTCGCGCGGTTGCGAGCACGCCGGGAGCCCGGCGTCCTTGTGACCGTCGCGACCGTGCGCGGACACGCACCGCGCGACGCGGGCGCGAAGCTCGTGGTGGGGGAGAGCGAGTCGTGGGGCTCGATCGGCGGCGGCAATGTCGAGGCCGTCGCGATCGACCGGGCCCGGGAGATGATCGCCGCGTCCAAGCCGGATCCGGAGCTGATGGATTTCGCCCTGAACGACAAAGTGGTCAACCAGCACGGCGTGCAGTGCTGCGGCGGCACGGTCTCGGTGCTGCTCGAACCCCTGCCGGTGGTACGGGCGGTGGCCATCTTCGGCGTAGGGCACGTCGGTCTTGAACTGGCGCGCATCCTGGCACGTCAGGACCTGGACCTCCATCTGATCGACACCCGCTCCGACATCCTGACCAAGGAGCGGCTCGGCGTCCTCGCGGACGCGGTGGGGCAGGTGCACGTGCATCACACGCTGCTGCTGCCCGAGGAGGTCCTCGCGGAGTTGCCGCGCGGCACCCACGTCCTGATCATGACCCATGATCACGCCGAGGACGCCGCGCTGTGCGACGCCGCTCTGCGCACCTCCCATCTCGGCTCCATCGGCCTGATCGGGTCGGCGGCCAAGTGGGTGCGGTTCCGCAAGCGCCTCGCCACCGAGGGCGGCCACGACGAGGCGACCATCGACCGGATCAAGACGCCGATCGGCCTCGCGGACGTCACCGGCAAGGAACCGGCGACGATCGCGGTGAGCGTGGCGGCGGACCTGCTGCGCACGTTCGAGGCCGAGGGGAACTGACGAGGCCGAGGGGAACTGACCGGCTCTGCGGCCGGATGAGCGAAATGCCCCGCACTGGTGCCTACGCACGGGTGCGGGGCATAGTACTCCGCCGCCCGATGGCCGAAGTTGCCCCCTCTGGGACCGTGACATGTAACCGGCATGTTTGCATGTGTCCATGATCATTAACGCGCAGCAAATATCTGAGCCCCGCACGTACGTCGACCACATCCTGGAGCACTGGCACCAGGACGAGGACGCCGAGGCGCTCGTCCAGGGTGTGCAGCGCCTGACCCGCGGGCAGGCCCGGCGGCGGCTGTTCCGGCTGGGGCACGCGCTGCGCGCGCAGGGGCTCGAACCCGGCGACGGAGTAGGGCTGTTCCTGGCCAATCGTGTGGACTCCGTCCTGGTGCAGCTCGCGGTGCACCTCATCGGCTGCCGCGTCGTGTTCCTGCCGCCCGAGCCGGGGCCCGGCGAGCTCGCCGCGCTGGTGGAGCAGTCCCGGGTGCGCGCCGTGGTCACCGACCCGCTCTTCGCCGACCGGGCCGCCGACGCGGCGGGCCGCAGCGTCCACGGCCCCGCCCTGCTCAGCCTCGGGCCCTGCGAGCAGCAGTGCGCCGACCTCCTCGCCCTGGCGGCCGACTGCCCGGACGTGCGCCCCGAGGGCGTGCCCGCGCCGGGAGCCGACGAAGCCGTCACCGTCCTGTACACCGGCGGCACCCTGGGCCGCCCCAAGCTCGCCGCGCACAGCCACCGGCTCTACGACGCGCTGGTGGACCTGGCGCAGGACTCTCACGACGTGGTCTTCCCGACCGTGAACCCGGGAACGGAGCGGGTGCTCGCCGCCACGCTGCTCACGCACGGCAGCGGCCACCTCATGTCGGTCCAGGCTCTGGTCACCGGGTCCGCCCTCGTCGTGCTGCCCGAGTTCGAAGCGAGCGCGGCGCTGGCGGTGCTGCGCGAGGAGCGGATCACCGCCACCATGTTCGTACCGCCGATGCTGTACGCGCTTCTCGACCACCCGGAGTGCGTGCCGGGTGCCCTTCCCGCGCTGCGGCGCATCGTCGTCGGCGGCGCGGCCTCCTCGCCCAGCCGGCTGCAGCAGACGGTCGAGGTTTTCGGGCCGGTGCTCAGTCAGGGCTACGGGCAGTCGGAGGCGCTCGGCATCGCCGCGTTCGGCGCGGAAGACCTCGTCTCCAAGGGGGCCCGGCAGCCCGAACTCTGGCGCAGCTGCGGTCGCGCGATATCCGACACCGAGATCGAGATCCGCGGTGAGGACAGCACGGCGGCGCTGCCCGCCAGGCAGGTCGGCGAGGTGTGCGTCCGGGGCAAGACGGTGATGCTCGGCTACTACGAGGACCCCGAGCGCACCGCGCAGGCGCTGCGCGACGGCTGGCTGCGCACCGGAGACCTGGGCTATCTCGACGCCGAGGGCTACCTCTACCTCGTCGACCGGGCCAAGGACATCATCGTCACCGGCAGCACCAGCGACAACGTCTACTCCAGGGTCCTCGAGGACTTCCTGCTCACGCTGCCCGGCGTACGCAACGCGGCGGCCCTGGGCATGCCGGACGAGGAGTTCGGTGAGGCCGTACAGATCTTCCTGGCCACGGCCGATGACGCCGACGTCGACCCGGACGCGGTCGGCGCGGCGGTGACCGCCGAGCTGGGCGAGCTGTACACGCCCCGCAAGACGGTCCTGCTCGGCCGGCTGCCGACGACCAAGGTCGGCAAGGTGGACAAGAAGGCGCTGCGCGCGGCGTGGACGGACGCGGCTGTGGCCACGCCGTAGGCGCTGTCGGCCCGCCCGGTGCTACGCGGAGGCGGCCCGCTGCGGGGAGCGGAGCACCAGCAGCGTGATCTCGCTGGGTGCGAAGACGCGGAACGGCGGGCCCCAGAAGCCGGTGCCACGGCTGGTGTACAGGAGCGTGCGGGCGCCGTGGCGGGTGAGGCCGGCGAGGGCCGGCTGGTCGAGGCGGACCAGGTAGTGGAAGGGCCAGATCTGGCCGCCGTGGGTGTGGCCGGAGAGCTGGAGGTCGACACCGCCTGCGGCTGCCTGGTCGACGAACTTGGGCTGGTGGGCCAGGAGCAGGACGGGCAGGTCGGGGTCGGCGCCGTCGAGGGCTCCGGTGAGGTGGGCGCGGTGTCCTGCCAGGCCGGAGGACTCGGCGGTGACGTCGTCCACACCGGCGACCACGAGGGTGTCGCCGCCGCGTTCGAGCAGCAGATGGCGGTTGCGCAGCGGCTCCCAGCCCAGCTCGTCCATCAGGTCGACCCAGCCCTGGGCCTCGCTGTAGTACTCGTGGTTGCCGGTGACGTAGACCTTGGCCCGGCTGGCGCGCACCGTGGCGAGTGGGGCGGCCTGGGCGCGTCGGCGTTCGGCCGTGCCGTCCGCGATGTCGCCGGTGTGGCAGACCAGGTCGGCCTCCAGGGTGTTCACCGTCTCGCAGACCCGTGCCGACCAGCGGGCGCGGTCGAGCGGCCCGTAGTGCGTGTCGGTGATGAGGGCGACGCGGGTGCCGTCCAACCCGGCTCCCAGACGCGGCAGTTGCACGTCCAGGCGGCGCACGCGCGGCACCCGGCGGGCCTCGGCGTATCCCCAGGCGAGCAGCACGGCGGCGGTGCCGAGGATCGCCCAGGTGACGATCCGGGCCCGCTCCTGGCCGTCGCCGACACCGGCCGCGGTCAGGGCGAGCCGCAGCAGGAGGCCGAGCACGACGGACCAGGTGAACAGGACCCAGCCGATGCCGAGGAGGCTGTCCCCGACGATCGCCGCCCGGTCCTGCTGCCGCTTGCCGTGGCCGCGCATCATCGCGAGCGGCATACCGATCAGGCCGAGGACGAACAGGGCGGTGCCGGCAAGGGCGACGGGCAGCGGCCAGTGCTGGCCGGTGTGCAGCAGCACCAGGCAGGGTACGGCCCACAGCAGGACGGGTGCGATCAGCGGGATGTAGCGCATCACGCGGCGCAGCCGGCTCTGCTCGGTGGCCTGTGCCGCGCCGTCCGCGGGTCGGGTCTCGCTGGTGTCGGCCACGCTTCCCCTCCTTGAGTAATCGGGCTGCCGTCTCCTGGAGTAGGCAGGCTGCCGTCGCGCGCATTCTCGCAGGGCGGAGGAGCCCGGATCACGCTGGGTGTTGCCCGAAGGCGACCCGGACCGGGCCCGCGACCGGATCGGCCCCGAACGGCCGAGACGCCTGAACGGGCACAAGCCCGTTCAAGCGCCCGGCGTCCGGTCACCGGCAGCGTGGATCAGGACACCCAGGGTGCTTCCACGGCCCAGGTCGTGTCCTCGGTGAAGTTGCCGGGGTTGTCCGCGCTGCGGGACCCGCCGGGGACGGCGAGGTACACCTCGGCGTTGTAGTGGCGCAGATACTGGCCCGGATAGTTCTGGGCCATCAGACGGACGCCGCCCTGCCCCGGCACCGCGCAGAACGTGGCGTCCGCGCGGAACAGCGCCGAGCCGTCACCGGCCTCCCGGTGGACCCGGAACTCGCGGTGGCGCAGGTACTCGCCGGGGTAGTTGCGGGACTCGAAGGAGTAACAGGAGCTGTCGGACAGACCCGGCACGATCTTCCAGGTGGCGTCGTTCTTCAGCAGATCGCTGCTGCCGCTGTTCACGACCTCGGTGTAGGCGAGGGCGTCCTTGTGCCGGAGATAGCGGTCCGTGTATCCGGGGGTGGTGACCCGCAGCGACTTCAGGCCGGTGGGCAGGGTCGTCGGCGCCGGAGGGCTCTTCGAGGCGTTGATCAGGGCCTGGTTCGCCGCCTTGACCCGCGCCGCGTCGACCTTGACCACCTGACGGTCGTACGTCAGCAGGCCGTTGACCTCGTTCTCGACGTCGGTGATCTCGGTATAGACCGATGCCGACAGACCGGCCGGCATCTGTTGCAGGCGCAGTGCGTCGATCAGGCCGATGAAGCGGTTGTTCAGGTGGGCGGCGTCGGCCTGGTCCTCGTACGAGAAGCCGTTGCCCGGCGACCACTCGTGGCCCGGCACCCGCAGCCCGAGGCCGCCGTACTCGCCCAGGACGGCGGCCCGGGTCGAGGACGGTTTGGTCACCCCCGGCCCCACATAGATGTGGTTGTCGATGACGTCACCGTTGCCGCCGTCGACCGAGCCGCAGCAGTTGATGCCGCTCATGTTGTTGACCAGGCGCGAGGGGTCGGCCGCCTTCACCTTGTCGGCGATGCGGGCCTGGTCGTACTGGCCCCAGCCCTCGTTCTGGTTGACCCACATCACGAGCGAGGGTGAACTGCGGTGCTCGTCGATGATCTGGTCGTACTCCGCCTCCCACTGGGTGCGGGCGGCCGAATCCGGCGTGCGGGTGTCCATCGCGGGCATGTCCTGCCACACGAGGAGCCCGAGCCGGTCGGCCCAGTAGAACCAGCGCTGCGGCTCCACCTTGATGTGCTTGCGGACCATGTTGAAGCCGAGGTCCTTGTGCTTCTGCAGGTCGTACTTGAGGGCGTCGTCGGTGGGCGCGGTGTAGATGCCGTCCGGCCAGTAGCCCTGGTCCAGGGTGCCGTTCTGGAACACGAACTTGCCGTTGAGCAGCAGGCGTTGCTTGCCGTCGACCGTGCCGCGCGAGATCGACCGCATACCGGCGTAACTGCCGACGGAGTCCGACACCGTGGAGCCCGAGACGAGTTCGGCCTTGACGTCGTAGAGGAAGGGGTCGTCCGGCGACCACAGATGCGGGTTGGTGATGCGGACCGTGAGCTGCGAGCCGACCGCGCCGGTCGCCGTGCCCACCGTGGTGCCGCCGGAGCTGACCGTGACGCGCGCGCTCTGACCGCTGATCCCGGTACCCCGGACGGTGACCCGCAGGGTCGAGTCGGAGAGGTTCGGCACCGTGTCGAGGCGGGTGATGTGGGCCGGGGACGTGGGCTCCAGCCACACGGTCTGCCAGATGCCGGAGGCGGCGGTGTAGAAGATGCCGCCGCCGGGATGCGGCGTCACGTCGTTGATGCGCTGCTTGCCCACGGCCTGGCCGCCGGTCTGGGAAGGGTCGAACACCGACACCACGATGGTGTTGGTGCCGCCGTTGAGCAGGGACGTGATGTCGTAGCCGAAGGCGTCGTAGCCGCCGCTGTGGACGGCGCCCGCCTGCTGCCCGTTCACCCACACCGTCGTACGCCAGTCACTGGCGCCGAAATTGAGCTGGACGCGGCGGCCGTTCCAGTTCGACGGCACGGTGAACGTGCGCTTGTACCAGAGCTTGTCGTTCTGGGTGATCTTGCGCTGGATGCCGGAGAGCGCGGACTCCGCGACGAACGGGACCCGGATCTGCTCGGTGAAGGACGCCGGCTGCCCGGCGTTCGCCGAGGTGACGGCGAAGTCCCAGATGCCGTTGAGATTGGCCCAGTCGGGGCGGGTCAGCTGGGGCCGCGGATATTCCGGCAGCGGATTGTCCTTGGAGACCTGGTCGGTCCACGGCGTGGTCATCGGCGACGGTTTGGGGGTCCAGGCGTCGGGGGCGGCCTGGGCCGCGGGCGCCAGTGCGGTGGTGCCGCACAGGAGCAGGGCGAGGGCGCTCAGCAGGATGCCCAGGGGGTGGCCTGGTCGTAAGACCGAATGCGGACGCGCGGGGCGCGTCGATCTGAGTCGCGTGGGCTGATGCCGCGTGGGCTGGTGGTGCATCGGAGCTCCTCGTGTCGCAGGGCACGGCCGGGTGGCCGCTGGACGACGGAACGGAGGTGCTGGAGCACGTGGAGTGCTCGGTGTGCTTTACAGCGCTGTACAGGAGCGGGGCACATAAGGGGGCAAGGGGTGGATCTGCCCGCCGACTCCGGCGGCTGCCGGGGATGACGGGGCCACTGGGGCCTTTGGGGACGGATCGTGCGCCGCACTCTTACATCGTTGTAAGGAGAGTTCTTAGACACTTGACGAAGGTGCGTCAACGCCTGGAACGCGCCAATCTGCCGCACGCGCAAAATCGATCACTGCGCTGTTTCGCGCAGAAATGAAACTCGCTGTCCGCCCCCGAGCCTCCGGCGAAGCTGCTCGGCACGCGACAGACGTCGTGCACGGCCGACAAAACGAGGACATGACATGGCACTGACGAGTATCAAGCGGCGAGCGACCGCGGTATCCGTTGCCGGCGCGGCGGCTCTGGCGCTGGGCGCCGGCATCGCGCCGGCCGAGGCATCCGCGCCGGCCAAGACATCCGCTCCGGCCGGCGTATCGGTGCAGAGGGACTGCGACTACGGCGCCCTGTGCGTGAAGCTGCGCAACACCGACACCGGGAAGACCAAGTGGAAGGACCTCTACTACTGCAAGAACTGGTACATCAGTGCCAAGTGGGTTCCCACCCGGTACATCAACAACCAGACGCCGGGGACCAAGGGGAAGTTCAAGAATCATGACAGGAAAACGATCATGACGACCAAGGCCCCGTACGCCGACAAGACGGTCAAGAACAGCATCGGTGTCAAGACCTGGTACATCAAGCCCTGCTGATGTCGCCTTCCTGGACGGGCCGTCGCCGCATTCGTCGCGGCGGCGGCCCGCGCCATGAAATCAGTCGGTCTTTCGCGCCACGCCCGCGTAGAAGCCGATCTCCCGGGACCCGTCGGGAAGCGGGCCGTCGGGGCGCCAGAGCGGTGCCTGAGCCAGACCGGGCTCGACGAGGTCGAAGCCGTCGAAGAATCGCTCGATCTCCGCCCGCGTCCTCAAGTTCAACGTGGCGGTGGCATTGTTGTAGACCGCTTGAGCGCCGCTGCGATCGGCGAAGTCGGCCGTGGCGTGTGAAAGCACGAGGAGACTTCCCGCGGGCAGCGCATCGCGAAGGGCGGCGACAATGTGCTCGGGCCGTTCCTCGTCGGTGACGAAGTGGAGAATGGCGACGAGGAACAAGGCCACTGGTTCGTCGAAGTCGATGAGCCGACGGACATCGGGGTGGTTGAGGACGTCCTGCGGTTTACGCAGGTCGGCGAGGACGATGTTCGTCGTGCCGGAGCGGCTCAGCAGGGCATCTCCGTGAGCCTTCACGATCGGATCGTTGTCCACGTAGGCAACGCGCACGTCCGGGGCCACGCTTTGAGCGATCTCGTGGATGTTCGGTGAGGTCGGCAGCCCGGTTCCGACATCAAGGATCTGGCGGATACCGCTGCCGACGGCGAATCGCACCGCGCGTTCCAGGAAGGCGCGGTTCGCCCGGACGCCTATGCGTGCCTCCGGCGCCGCGGAAACGAGTGCGTCACCGGCCGCCTGGTCCACCGGGTAGTTGTCTTTCCCTCCGAGCAAGTAGTCGTACACCCGCGCCGGATGCGGCTTGCTGGTATCGATCCCCGGGGTCCTGGCACCGTCACTCACGCTCTGTTCCTTTCCGCGACCGGGACAGCCACCCGGCGAAATGCCGACAGCATGCCACAGCAACTCACCCACGTGACCGGGGAGTAGCGCGTGATCCCGGAGGCATCGCCTGCTCTGGAGCTGGCCTGGTCGGAGGAAGCCGGCCGCCTGGTCGGAAGAACCCGCCGACCGGCCAGGAAGCCAGGCCGGGCGGCCGACGCGGAGCCGGAGAACGCGGGGTTAGCTTCCTTCTCGCCAGGTGACACCACGGAGAGGGACATCCCATGGAGCAGCGAACGTCCGACCGCGAGGCCCGCGTGACCACCGAGTTCGAGAGGGACGTCGTCGCGTTGTTGCGGGAGACGATGAAGACGGTGGCCAAGCAGGAACGCGAGGACGTCGGTACGGAAAGCGTGCTGTACGTGCTCGTGTCGGGTGACTCGGCCGCGGGTTCCGTGATTGCCCCCGGAATGAAGGCCTCCGGCACGCTCGCCGCTTCGATCGGGTGCCGGGGGACGTCGGTGTGGGTCAGTGGCGACGCAGGTGACGACATCACGGGAACCGAGGACGACGAGCGGGAGATCGACGCCTTCTGGCGGGAGGTCCGGTACGAGGAGGCCAAGAGGCTGCGCTGGAAGAATCGGAAGGAGGAGAAGGGAGACAGGGAGGGAGATGCGGAGGGGGAGGAAAAGCAGGCGAGCGTTGAACTCCCGCCTATGACAAATGCGTTGCGGTCCTGCCTGCGCAAGGCGCTGGAGGCGGCACGGGAGGAGGGCGCCGTTTCGGTGCGCGTCCGCCATGTGGCGCGTGCGATGTTCGAGCTGCCCGATACGCGTGCCCGCGAGGCCATGGTGGTGCAGAAGGTGGATGTCTCGGCTGCCTCGGCCGCGCTCGACGCGTTGCGGGGGAGCGACGAAGCGCCTGAGCCCGCCACAGTGTTGGGACTGCGCAAGGCGGGGACGTTCGGCAAGAGCGGTAATCCGCTGACCCGGAAGTTCATGGCGTGGATCCTCGGGGGTGGCGCGGGGTTCGGCTCTGCGGTCGTGGGCATGGTGCGCTCGGAGGCACGACGAGGGGTGGTGCGCCGTGGGGCCTCGGAGATGGAACCCGTCGATGTGCTCCTGGGTATTCTGGCTCTTGACCGGTCGTTGACCGTCGCGGGGCGAGAGCTGCCCGAGAAGCTGGCGGGAGCGAACCAGGGTGCGGAACTCCTGCGCCGACACGGCGCACGACAGGACGCTGTCGCCCGAGCGCTGCTTCCCTCCACCGGGGTCGTGGAGGAGGAGCCCCGGGAGATCCCCAGCACGGCCGGCTTCGACCAGCGGCTCCTGCACGTCACGCAACTCACCGCCTCCGCTGCGGGCTCGCCCACGGTCGGCACGACCCACCTGCTGGCCGCCCTGCTGGACGAGACCGGGACGGACGCGGCGTCCGCGGCAACGATCGAGCGTGTGCTGACCGAGAGCGGAGTGGACGTCGCCGGGCTGCGGGCAGAGCCGGATCTCCAGGTCCCGGGAGGCACGGCGCACGCTGCCTGAGGTCGCCGCGGTTCGCCGGCACGCAGGACAAGAAGAGCCCACGTACGACAAGAAGAGCCGTTGAGAAGGAAGCCCACGCGTGAGAACGGCACCCACACGGAGCGAGACATTGAGCCCGGCAGTGCGACCGTGGAGGCGGATGCGCCGTGAGGCCGCCGCGATTCGGGATGCGGTGCGCGCCGCGCCCCGGCGGACGGTCGTCACCGAGTCCGTACTGACCGGCCTTGTCCTGCTGTGCGGGCTGGCGCCGTTTCCGCTGGTTCCGCCGGCTCATCCGGTGTCGGCGGCCCTCCTGGGGGTGTGGGCGGCGCTGCTCGTGCCCGCCCGGCGGATGTATCCGGCTCTCACGGTGCTGTGCTGCGTGCCGGTGATCGCCGGAGACAATGTGTGGGCCACGGTGGTGGTGCCGTGCGTCGTGTGGTCCGCCGTGCGCCGCATCACGCCCGCACGGCGTGCCCGGGGGATAGTCGCGGCGAGCTGTGGCGGCGCCGTGCTCGCGTTCATTGCCGCCCAATCCATCAGCGGGCTCCCGACGATGCCGTACGTGGTCGCCGGCGCCGCCGTGGCCGCGCTGTTCATCCTGCTGCCCGCGCTGTCCGGCCTGATGCTGGGGCGTCGCCGTCCGCTGACCGGGTTGCTGCGGGAACGCAACGCCTACCTCGAACAGGCCCGCTTCCTCACCGACGAGGCGGCCCGCATGGAAGAACGGGCGCGTATCGCCGCCGAGATGCACGATCTGCTCGGCCATCGCATCGGCCTCATCTCGGTGCACGCCGGAGCTCTCCAGCTCGCCGCCGAACGGCACTCACCCCCGCTGGCCCCTCAGGCCGAACTCCTGCGCACCACCGCGGCAACGGCCATGGACGAACTGCGCGGCATCCTGGGCGTCCTGCGCCACCACTCCGGCGAGGAGACCGCCGAGCGGGGAAGCCGCGAGGATCTCTCGGCCCTGGTCGCGGACTCCCGGAGTGCGGGGGCGGACGCCGAACTGCACTGGAACGCGACCGGGCCGGTGGACGCGGACGCCCGTACCCGGCAGGCCGTCCACCGTGTCGCCCGCGAAGGACTCGCCAACGCGCTGAAGCACGCGTCCGGCGCGCCTGTCCGTGTGGCGTTCCACGACGAGGGGGACACGGTGGTGGTCGCCGTCGTCAACGATGCCCCGCCGGTGCACCGTTCGCCCGGTGACGGGAGCCGCAGCGGACTCGTCGGCCTCCAGGAAAGGATCAGCCTGCTCGGCGGCACGCTCTACGCCGGACCGCGTCCGGAGGGCGGCTTCGCGCTCCACGCCCGTATACCCGCCCGGCCCGAGATTCCGCCCGTGTACGCCACCTCGTCCAAGCCGGTGTCCGACGGGGCGGGTTCCCGGCCCCCGCTGTCCACGGAGGTCCTCACGTGGCCCCGTCTCCTGGGCGGGGGCTGCGCGGCGATGCTGGTGTTGCTGCCGACGGTCGGCGGCACCATCCTGCTGCTGATCATGGCGGTTCTACACTGAACCGATGATTCGCGTGCTGATTGCCGACGACGAGGCGCTGATGCGCGCCGGGATCCGACTGATCCTCGAGAACGCCGACGAGGTCCGAATCGTCGCCGAGGCGCAGAACGCACATGAGGCCGTGGAGGCCTGCCGCGCCCACCCCGTCGACGTCGCCCTGCTCGACATCCGCATGCCCGGCGACGGCATCACCGGCGCCGCCGAGATCACCCGCCTGTCACCCCGCACCCGGGTGGTGATGCTGACGGCCTTCGGCGAGGAACCGAGCGTCACCCGCGCCCTGCGCGCCGGAGCCCACGGCTACCTCCTCAAGGACACCGGCCCCCGCGACCTCATCGACGCCGTACGCCGCGCCGCCGCCGGAGAACCCGTCCTCGCTCAGCAGGTCACCCGCCAACTCATCGACTTCCGGACCCGGTCGGGCCACGACAGCGAAGCCGCGTCACGTCGGATCGCGGACCTGACACCGGCCGAACGGGACGTCCTGCGGCTGCTCGGCAGCGGTCTCTCCAACGCCGGGATAGCCGCACAGCTCCACCTGAGCTCCGGCACGGTCAAGGCCCACATCAGCAGCATCCTCACCCGCACCGACTGCACCAACCGAGTCCAGGCGGCGGTGCTTGCGCAGGAGGCAGGTCTGCTCCGCTGACGCCCGGCAGGCCGCACGCCGCGGAGCCACACCGGCCCCCGCCCGCGCGTAGGATGCGAAGCCGAAACTGTCGTGACCTGACGGGGATCCTGTGATGAGCGAGAAGGCTCGCAAACTCTTTGACGCTCTCGACCTCAATGGCGACGGGCAGTTGACTCGGGACGAGGTGATCACTGCGCTCCGGACGAAGGGGCCCACGCTTGCCGCCCGGGGGGATCTGCCGTTCTGGGGTGTCCAGGACGCGGAGACTTCGTCGGCTCTGTTCGATGCTGCGGACAAGAATGGTGACGCTGTGCTGACCTTCGAGGAGTTCGCCCACGAGGTGAACCGGAAGTTCGGCTGGTAGGTCCGGCGGGCCGAGCGGTGACGCTGCGGGATGGCATGACCAGGGAAATGAGCGTGCTGGCTCTGTCAACTGCCCCGAAGGCGCCCGGGCGGGATCGCGTTCCTCCTCTTCACGTCCAGGCGGCCGTGGTTGAGCGCGTCGTGCAGCGCGCCGCCCGGCGGACAGGGACAGCTCCACCGGGGCGGCCGCATGGCTTCGGCGGCAGGTGGTAGACGAGCGGAGAGCGCCACGGGTACGGGTGTTCGGCCATGGAGCCGTTGAAGAACCCGGCCGCGGAGCCGTCGAGTCACCGAACCACGGAAACGGAGCACTCCATGCGGGAAGCCACCCAGACCGAAGTACGCCGTGCCTTCGACAGCGGGTTACCGGGGATGCGGCCCCCGCGGTCGGTCATCGTCGTCGGCGCCGGACTCGCCGGACTTGCCGTCGCCCACGAACTCGCCGCCCGGAACTGCGAGGTGACGGTCCTGGAGGCCTCCGACCGGCCCGGCGGGCGCGCGTACACGCTGAGGGAGCCGTTCGCGGACGGCCTGCACGCCGAGGCCGGCGCGATGACGCTCACCCCGCACTGCCACTACGCCATGCACTACCTGCGCGAACTCGGCGTCGAGACGGACACCGCCGACCTCTTCGGCACCACGTTCTCCTACTTCGCCCGGGGCCGCTTCTTCACCCCCGACCCGGACGCGGTCGCCGGAGCCGGGCTCGACCTGCACCCGCACGAGAAGGACCTCGGCGTCAACGGCATGATCGAGCGCTATGTCTCCGCCGTCGCCGACAGCCTCCAGCCCGATCTGAGCGCCCCCGACTGGGCGGTCACCCAGCGCCTCGGCCCCTACGACCACCTCTCCGTGCACGAGGTTCTCACCGACCGGGGCGCCTCCCAGGCGGCCATCGACCTCATGGAGCCGCTCTTCCTGGAAATGCGCGGCGGCGACCTGAAGGCGGCATCCGCGCTGTCCTGGCTGCGCCACGAGGCGAGCCCGCACTCGCTGGGCAACGCCGACCCCCGCTGGGCCAAGGTCAAGGACGGCACCGACCGCTTCCCGCTGGCCTTCGCCGAGCGGCTCAAGAGCCGTATTCACTACCGCCGTCCGGTGGTCCGCGTCGAACAGGACACGGAGCGGGCCCGGGTCACCGTCCTCGCCCACGGCCGCCTGGAGACCCTGGAGGCCGAACGCGTCGTCGTCACCGTCCCGTTCAGCACGATCCGGCACATCGACTTCACCGACGCGGGCCTCTCCGACGCCAAGCACGACGTGATGCGCCGGGTGAAGTACGCCTCGATCGTCCGCGTCTACCTCCAGATGCGCCGCCAGTTCTGGCCGCAGCACAACGCCAGCTTCTCCACCGACCTGCCCATACGCTGGATACGCGACGCCACGCCCCAACTCCCCGGCCCCCGGAAGATACTGGAGTGCCTGATGACAGGATGGCGGGCCCGGGCGGTGTCGGTGATGACCGAGGAGGAGCGCCTCGGCTTTGTCCTCACCGAGGTCGAGCGGATGCTGCCGGGCGCCCGCGACCACTTCGAGACAGGCACGTCCGTCTGCTGGGACCAGCGCCCCTACGCCGAGGGCGCGTACATCCTGCCCGAGCGCGGACACAGTGCCCTGATGCCGGCGATCCGCAGGCCCGAGGGGCGGGTCCACTTCGCCGGTGACCACGCCGGGTTCGAGCCCAACGGCGGCTCGATGACCTTCGCGTTGGAGTCCGCGGCCCGCACCCTGGTGGAACTCGGCGCGGCGGCCGACGTGTCCTGAGCCCGCGCGTACGGGGCCGGGGGAGTCAGCCGAGCAGTCGGCGCAGGACCCCGGCCCCATCGGTGGTCAGCACCGACTCCGGGTGGAACTGCACACCCCGTACGGCCTGTTCGTGCACCGCGATCAGCTCGTGCCGGTCGGGTCCTGAGACGATCGTGAAGGTGTTGCGGAAGGCGGCGGTGACCGGTCGTCCGAAGAAGTCCACCTCCCGCGCCAGTCCGGCGCCGCCGGACCTGGCCACGACCCGGGCGTCCGGCAGGGCGGCCAGCGCCAGCAGCTGGAAGCCGAGGCCCACCCCGGCCACCGGAGGCCCGCCGGGCGGACGGCCCTGGACCAGGAGTGCGGCTGTCCGGCGCAGCGCCGCCATACGCGCGCAGCCGGGGTCGTCGGGGCGGCCGGGACCGGACGCCAGCAGCACGGGCCCCGGGTGCCGGAGCAGGGTGCCGGCCGCGCCGGGGTCGTCGTGGCGGATCACCTCGGAGCGGCCGTGCACGGCGGTCACCAGCTGCAGCAGGGGGTCCAGTTCGGCGCGGGCGTCGCCCCCCGGGTCGAGCACCAGCACGGCCGGGCCGCCCGCGGACGGTGCGGCGGTGCCCTTCGTCCAGAACGACGACAGCGCCGCGTGCCGCCGGGCCAGCGCCTCCTGTACGGCGCTGTGGAGGTCGTCAGGGTCCGGTGCGGCGGGGGTGGGCGGTGTGTGCGCCCGCTCGGCGGATGGCTCTCGCGCCGTGAGGGCGCTCAGCACGGCCCGGGCCTTGGTCCGTGTCTCTGCCGCCTCGGCCTGCGGCGACGACCGGCCGCTTACGGTCGCTCCCACCGACAGGCGTGTCTCGCCCCGGTGATCCACGACCAGGGTCCGGATCACCGCCGCCGAGTCCAGTTCCTCCGCGCCCGCCGCGTCGCGGCCGATCAGCGCGAGGAGACCGCCGTAGTAGCCGCGCCCGGTCGTTTCGTAGCCGTGGATGGTCTCGCACGCCTCCGCGAACGGGCTGCCCACCACCGTCGATGCGGACAGGGCCCGTGCGAGGGTCTCCCGCGCCCCGGCCGCCGCGGGTCCGCTGATCCGGCACTGTGTGTGCAGCAGATGCGCCATCCCGCGCAGGAAAGGCCCCTCCACCCGCACCCCGGGCCCGGCCAGCCGGCACAGCACCGCCAGCTCCGCGTCCACCGTGGTCGCCAGCTCCTCCGCCTCCTTGCGATCGGCGAGGAAGGCCAGCAGGTCCGCGGCGCGCGGCCCTTCTCGCGGGCGCCGGTAGGTGCCGCACAGCGGATTCATCACCACCCGGCCGCCCTCGACGCCCACATGCCCCTGCGGGGTCGCGCCCACCAGGGTCACCGGCCGCGGGCCCCCGGTGTGCACGACGAAGGTCCAGTACGCGCCCGACTCCGCGGTCAGCAGCCGCCGGAACAGCTCCACGGCCACCGCGGGCCGGAATCCCGGCAGTCGCGCGGACCAGTCCCGGCGCAGCAGGACGTTCAGCCCACCCCGGGCGGCGTCCGAGTCGATGAACTCCCGCACCAGGTCCTCGTACTGAGCGTCGCTCGTCGCGAACCCGGCGTCCCGCCAGTGCACCGGCGGTGCCGCGGCGGGGCGCCGGCCGGTGAACGCGTCCTGGGGAAGGACGTGGTGCTCGTGTACCCGCAGCAGCCGCAGCGGCGTGCCGTCGTCGTGGCACGGCAGGCCGTGTTCAGCCAGGTGCCGGAAGGGCAGCAGGGCCAGCAGCCCCGGACCCGGCGCGTCGTTTGGTGCAGCCGCTTCGTCCAGCGACCGGACCGTTTCCATGTCCCCGAACAGCAGCTCGACCGGAGCCCGTCCGCGCAGGCCGGGACGCTGCCTGTGGAGCAGCGCGAAGGGCGGCACGTCCGCCCCGTACAGCCGCTCCAGCACGTCCGCGTCCGTCGTCGGCCTCATCGACCGCGCTCCCTTCGGTCGGCCGCGCGGCGGCGGCCCGCCCGGGGCATTGGGTCCTGGTGCGGCTCATAACTTCGGCCCGACGGGCAACAAGTAGACGATAGGAGGGGCCACTTGACGTCCCCCTCGCACACCCCGCCACCCGACCGAGTACCCGTGAGGTGTCATGCGAATCGCGATCAGCGGAGCCGGACCCGGCGGCCTTTACACGGCTGCGCTCGTCAAACGGCTGCGGCCGCGAAGCGAGATCGACGTCTGGGAAGTGAACGCCCCCGATGACACCTTCGGCTTCGGCGTCGTCTTCTCGGAGGGTGCGCTCGGCGGTATCGAGGCGGCCGACCCCGCGCTGTTCGCCGCGCTCGGCGACGAGTGCGCCCACTGGTCGAGGATCGACGTCCACCACCGGGGCCGCACCTCGCGCAACGGCGGCTACCGCTTCTCGGCGATCGGCCGCCGCGCACTGCTGGCCATGCTGCGCGACCGTTGCGCAGACCTCGGCGTCACCATCCGCCACGGCACCCGCGCCCCCGAGGCGGACGTGCTGGCCCGGACGTACGACCTGGTGGTGGCGGCCGACGGCGTCAACTCCGCGATCCGCGAGGCCCGTCGGGAGGAGTTCGGTACCGAGACCACCCGACGCGGCTCCCGCTACCTGTGGCTCGGCACCGAACGGCCCTTCACCGCCCTGACCTTCGCCGTCGCCGAGACGGAGCACGGCACGCTGCACGCCCACGCCTACCCCTACGCTCCCGGCCTCAGCACCTTCATCGCCGAGGTCGACGACCGGGTGTGGGAGGCCGCCGGGTTCACCGAAGGCGACACCGGCCTGCCGGACGCCTCCGGCAGGAGTGACACGGACCGGCTCGCCGACCTCTTCGCCGACGTCCTGGACGGGCACGGGCTGCGCACCAACCGGTCGCGCTGGGGCCGCTTCGTCTCCGTCCGCAACCGGCGCTGGAGCCACGGCCCCATCGCTCTCCTCGGCGACAGCGCGCACACCACCCACTTCTCCGTCGGCTCGGGCACCCGGCTCGCCATGGAGGACGGCCTGGCGCTCGCCCTGGCGCTGGACGACCACGGGTCGGTTCCCGAGGCGCTCGCCGCCTACGAGGCCGCGCGCCTGCCGGAGGTCGAGGACATGCAGCGCACCGCACGGACGAGCCAGGAGTGGTTCGAGGAACTGGATCGGTACGCGGACCTCGAACCGGAGGCGTTCAACGCCCACCTGATCACCCGCAGCGGCCGCCTCACCCGCGACGACCTGGCCTCCTGGTCCCCGGAGCGCGTCGAGCGGGTCCGGGAGCGCTTCGCCCGCGCCGACCGCAGCTCGCGCGGGGCCTCCGTCCGCTGAACCGGCGGCTGCGGGGAGCGTCACGAGGGGGAGGCGCGCCGCTCGGCCATGGACCGGCCCCCCACGAACCAGTGGCTCGCGGGCGCCTCCTCCACGATCACCCGGACGGCCTCCGCGGGTGTTCCCAGCGCCTCGTGCGCGGCGGCCGTGAGTGCCTCGCCGAGCGCGGCCACCTCCTGCGGGGACCGGCCCTCCAGCAGGGTGACCCGGATGAGCGGCATGTCCGACTCCTTCCGATTTCCGTTGCGGTCCCGGGACGACGTCTCAGGACGGGAGTTGACTGCGGGCGGTCCGCAGGTCGGCCGCGAGGCTGCGGCCCGTGTGCGAGTCCTTCGCCCCGGCCAGTTCGGCGGGCGTGCCCTCGAACACCACCCGGCCGCCCTGGCTGCCCGCCTCCGGGCCGAGATCCACCACCCAGTCGGCGTGCTTGACGACGTCCAGGTCGTGCTCGATCACCAGCACCGTGTTGTCTCCGTCCACGAGACGGTCGAACAGGCACAGGAGCCGGCGCACGTCGCTCATGTGGAGCCCCGTGGTCGGCTCGTCGAAGACGTAGACGGTGCCGGTCTCCTTCAGGCGGTGCGCCAGCTTGAGCCGCTGCCGCTCGCCGCCGGAGAGCGTGGACAGCGGCTGGCCCAGGGTGAGGTAGCCGAGTCCGACCTCGGAGAGCAGGGCCAGCTTGCGCCGTACGGGCGCGTCGTCGAAGAAGTCCGACGCCTCGTCGGCGGTCATGGCGAGGACATCGACGACCGTCCGGCCGTGCACGGTGTGGCGCAGGGCCTCGTCATTGAACCGGCGCCCCTCGCAGCGTTCGCACACCGTGGTCACCGGGTCCATGAAGGCGAGGTCGGTTTCGATGACGCCCTTGCCGCCGCACGCCGGACAGGCGCCCTCGGAGTTGAAGCTGAACAGCCCCGGCTTCTCGCCCGAGGCACGCGCGAACCGCTGGCGCAGGCTGTCCATGATGTCGGTGTACGTCGCCGGGTTGGACCGCGTGGAGATGCCCACCGACGACTGGTCGATCACCACCGCATCCGGGTGCTGCGCGAGGAACACCTTCGATACGAGCGTGCTCTTGCCGGAACCGGCCACGCCGGTCACCGCGGTGAGCACCCCGGTGGGGAAGCCGACCGTCACGTCGTGCAGATTGTGCAGATTCGCCGCCCGGACGGTCAGCTCGCCGGTGGGGGAGCGGACCGCCTCCTTGAGTCCGGTCACGCTCCGCAGTTGCTTCCCCGTGACGGTGCCGGAGCGGCGCAGCCCCGCCGGGGTGCCCTCGAACGTCACCTCGCCGCCGTCGCGCCCGGCCCCCGGACCCATGTCGACGACACGGTCGGCGATCGCGATGACGTCCCGGTCGTGCTCCACGACCAGCACGGTGTTCCCCTTGTCGCGCAGGGCGAGCAGGATGTCGTTCAGCCGCTGTACGTCCCGCGGGTGCAGGCCGACGCTGGGTTCGTCGAAGATGTACGTCAGCCCGGTCAGGCTGCTGCCCAGGTGGCGCACCATCTTCAGCCGCTGGGCCTCGCCGCCGGACAGTGTCCTGGTCTGCCGTCCGAGGCTCAGATAGCCCAGTCCGACCGACCGGACGCGCTCCAGTGCGGCCCGCGCGCCCATCACGGCCGGCTTGACGGAGGGCGCGTCGATCCGGGCGAGCCGCTCGATCAGGTCGGTGATCTCCATGGCCGAGAAGTCCGCGATGTTGTCGCCGTCGATGCGTGAGGCGAGGGCGGCCTCGTTCAGCCGTCCGCCGTGGCAGACGTCGCAGGGGCCCTGGGTCACCACCCGCTCGATCTCCGCGCGCTCCTTGCTCTTCGCGTTGTCGAGGCCGGGGGTGATGTACCGGCGGGTGAAACGCTCGACGATGCCCTCGTACTCGTTCTTGTAGACGCCGTTGCGGCCCGCCCGGTCGACCGTGAACCCCTTTCCGTGCAGCAGGAGTTCGCGGTCCTTCGCGGAGAAGTCGCGCACCGGCCTGTCGGGGTCGAAGAGCCCGGACTCGCCGTACAACTGCCATTGGAAGGTGCCGACCGCGAACGACGGGAAGCGGATGGCGCCTTCGTTGAGGCTCTTGTCCTCGTCGAGGAGCTTGCCCAGTTCCAGGCGGACCGTCGTGCCCAGGCCCTGGCACTCCTCGCACATGCCGCGCGGGTCGTTGGGCGAGTACATGTGCGAGGGGCCCGCGCTTGGCGTGCCCGCGCGGGAGAACAGCACCCGCAGCGCGGGCAGGATCTCGGTCATCGTGCCGACCGTGGAACGGGCGTTGCCGCCGACCGGCCGCTGGTCGACGACGATCGCCGTGGAGAGGTTCTCCATCACTCCCGCGTTCGGCCGTTCGTACTTCGGCATCCGGTTGCGGACGAAGGCCGGCAAGGTCTCATTGAGCTGCCGCTGCGACTCGATCGCCAGGGTGTCGAAGACCACCGAGGACTTCCCCGACCCGGAGACCCCGGTGAAGACCGTCAGCTTCCCTTTGGGGATGCGCAGGTCGACGCCCTTGAGATTGTTCTGCCGGGCTTCGCCCAGCACGATGAAGTCCTCGTCGTGGTTCTTCCGGTGAGCCGCCATGTCAGCACCTTCCGCCTAGGACGGGTGATTTCCCTCGGGAAACCATTCCATGTCCTCCTCTGCTACCCCGCTACCGCGTATGCCTGCGCGCCGCGCGGACTGGCCGCGCCCAGCACAAGACCGTCGCCGGTGAGCCCGGTGGCGCACACCTTGCTGAGCGAGTAGTCGGCCGCCAGGTCCACCTGGTGCCCCCGCCGCCGCAGCGCCTCGACCTCCGCCGTCGGCCAGCCGCCCTCCAGGACCACGGTCCCCGGGCGGAACCGGCGCGGGGCGAAGGACGTGGGCACGTGGTCGGTGTGGAAGGTGCGCGCCTCGATCGCCGCCTGCGGGCCCATCCCGTGCTCCGTGTGGTGCAGGAAGAAGCTCAGCGTCCACTGGTCCTGCTGGTCGCCGCCGGGCGTCCCGAACGCCAGGTACGGCCGGCCGTCCCGCAGCACCAGGGTCGGGCTGAGTGTGGTCCGCGGGCGCTTGCCCGGCGCCAGCGTGTTCGGGTGGCCGGGGGCGAGGGTCGCCATCTGCCCCCGGGTGCCCAGCGGGAAGCCAAGACCCGGCACCACCGGGGAACTCTTCAGCCAGCCGCCGCTGGGCGTCGCCACCACCATGTTGCCCGCCGCGTCGGTGACGCTGACGCAGCACGTGTCGCCGGTCGCCGCGGTCAGCTTCATGATCGCCGGAATGCCCTGTTCCAGCTCGCCAAGCCAGGCCGGGTCCGCCGGTGCGACGCTCTCGTCGTGCAGCGGCGGCAGCAGCGGCTCGCGCCCGCCGGGCCGCCCCGGCCGCAGTTCCCGCGAGGCCCCAGCGCCGAGCAGCGCCCGCCGCGCGGCGGTGTACGCCGGGTCCAGCAGGGCGTCGACCGGCACATCCGCGTGGTCCGGGTCGCCGTACCAGGCCTCGCGGTCGGCGAAGGCGAGCTTGGCGGCCTCGACCACCGTGTGGACGTACTCCGCGCTCTGCGGACCCATCGCGGCGAGATCGGCGTCGGCCAGCAGGGCGAGTTGCTGGAGGAAGACCGGGCCCTGTGACCAGGGCCCCGCCTTGTGCACGGTGAGAGAGCCGTGATCGAGGGTCAGCGGACGCTCCACGTGCGGCCGCCACGCCGCGAGGTCCTCGCCGGTGAGCAGGCCGCTGTTGCGGCGGCCGGTGGAGTCCATCTCCTCGGCCTTGGCGAGATAGGTGTCGATCGCCTCCGCCACGAAGCCGCCGTAGAACGCCTCCGTCGCCGCGTCGATCTGCCCCTCGCGGCCCGGGCCGGACGCCTTCGCCTCGGCGACCAGCCGCCGGTAGGTGCGCGCGAGCGCCGGGTTGGTGACCCGCTCCCCGGCACGCGGGGCGCGGCCGCCCCGCAGATAGGTACGGCCCGACTCCGTCCAAGTGTCGCGGAACAGCTCCGTGAGCGCGCCGATCATGGCGGCGCACTTGGGCAGCACCGGATAGCCGTCCTGTGCGTAACCGATCGCCGGTTCCAGTACGTCCTCCAGAGGCAGCGTGCCGTACTCCTTCAGCAGCCGGAGCCAGGCGCCGACGGCGCCGGGGACGACGGCGGGCAGCAGTCCGGAACCGGGAACGACGGCCAGACCCCGTTCGGTGAAGGTTTCCACGGTCGCCGCCGCCGGCATCGGGCCCTGCCCGCAGACGACGTCGACCGAACCGCTTCCGGAGCGGTGGGCGAGGATCGGCACGTCGCCGCCCGGCCCGTTGAGATGCGGTTCCACCACCTGGATGACGAAGGCGGCGGCGGTCGCGGCGTCGAAGGCATTGCCGCCGCGGTTCAGCATGGACATGCCCGCTGTGGAGGCCAGCCAGTGGGTGGAGGCCACCGCGCCGCGGGCGCCGTGCAGTTCTGGTCGGAAGAGCACCTGGGAGGATCCTTTCTCGTCGCAGGGTCGTACGGGTCGTACGGTCGTACCGCGTGGGGCCTGGCGGCTCAGGGCCGTCCGGGGGGCGTCATCCGGCCGGACGCGGTGGCGGTGACGTGGCCGTGGACCGTGGCGGCGTGGGCCCGGCCCTCGATGAGGTCGACGGTGCAGGAGAGGGTGGCAGGGCGGCCCAGGTCCTCGCCCTGGCGGACCTGGTAGCTGTGGCGGCCGTCGGTGCCGGGCAGCGCCTTCTCCCGGCCCAGCCAGACGCCAAGACCCAGCGCGGCGGAGGCGCAGGCGGGGTCCTCGGGCATGCCGTAGCCGGGGGCGAACACCCGGACGCGGGCGGTGCGGTTCGCCGGGTCCCACGCGAGGAGCACCGCGTCCGGGCAGTCCTCCCAGACCGGGTCCCTCAGGTCGGCCGCTGCGCGGGCCAGGGCCTTTGGGCCCACCGGCAGGACGTGGAACGCCGGCCCGAAGCCGGTCAGGTGCGGGGTGCCCGCCAGGTCGGCGTCCGTCAGACCGCACGCCGCCAGCAGCGGGGCGGGGTCCCACTCCGGCCGCAGGAGCGGCTCGCCCACGACGGACACGGTGGAGCCGTCGGCCCCCGCGGTCACGGTGAGCTGCCGCCCGCCGCACTCCTGCACCGCCTCCCCGGCCGCCAGCCGTCCCGCGCGCACCAGCGTGCTCGCGGTGCCCACCGCGCTGTGGCCGCCGAACGGCGACTCGCCGTCCGGGGTCATCACGCGCACCCCGTACGTCGACCCCGGCAGGCGGGGCGGCACCACGAAGACCGTCTCGGTCAGGGCGGTCTCCCGGGCGACGGCGAGCATGTCCGCTGCCGAGAGATCGGCGGCGTCGGGGACCACCCCGAGGGCGCAGCCGTTGTACGGGGTTTCCGTGAACATGTCGACGATCTCGTACGCGATCAACGTCCCTCTCCTTCGTCGTAGGGGCCAGCGCCCGCTCCGCCGCCCGGCGGGGCCGTCACGGGCACGGTCCGTGGCGCCGCTTCCCGCCCGGGGCGGAGCACTTCCTCCGCCACGGCCTCCAGCACCCGCGGGTCCCCCTGGTACGGGAAGGACGCGCGCGGCCAGTGCACCACCAGGTCGGTGATGCCCAGTTCGCCGAAGCGGCCCACCGCGTCCCGGTAGGACTCGACGGAGTCGAGCACCCCGCCGACCAGGGCGCCGGTCAGCAGCAGCCGGTTCAGCGTGGCCGGGTCCCGGCCGGTCGCCTCGCACGCCGTGTCAAGGCGGTCCAGTTGCCGGGTGATGTCCGGCAGCGCTTTCTCGTAGGGCAGGGCGTCGAAGCGGCCCGGGGGACCGGCGGTGACCCAGGTGTCCGCCCGCCGGGCCGCGAGCCGCATGCCGCGCGGGCCGGTCGCGGCGACGGCGAACGGCACCCGGGGCCGCGTCAGGCACCCGGGATTCACCGGCACGTCGTCGAAGGCGTAGTGCTCGCCCGCGTACGAGGTGCTCCGCTGGGTCAGCAGCCGGTCCAGGGCCTCGACGAACTCGGCGAAACGGTCGGCGCGTTGGCGCGGGGTCCGCTCGGTGGGGTCCACCACCCGGTCGTCCAGGCCGCCCGCCCCCGCGCCAAGGCCGCAGACGAAGCGACCCCCGGCGATGTCCTCCAGCGACATCACCTCCTTGGCCAGCGTCACCGGGTGGCGATAGGTGGGCGTGGCGACCATCGTGCCCAGAGTGATCCGCGAGGTGACGGCCGCCGCGGCGGCCAGGGTGGGCACGCCGGCGAACCAGGGCTCGTCCCGTAGCCACCGCCACATCAACTGGTCGTAGGTCCAGGCGTGGTCGAAGCCCAGTTGCTCGGCCAGGACCCACTGGTCGCGCGCCCGCGACCAGCGCCGCTCGGGCAGGATCACCACTCCGTGCCGCACGCGTACTCCTCCTTCGTTCCTTCGTCGTGTCGTGCTCGGTCGTGTCCCACGCCGTCCGGTCAGGGCGCGCTGTGGTGCAGCACCCTCGGCCTGAGCTGCCCGGCGGCGGCGTCGATCCGGCCCAGGACGGTCGCGAAACCCTCCTCGTAGCCCCGCCGGACCTCTTCGCTGCGCAGCTCCTCGGGGAAGGCGGCGTCCTCCTGCGGGGTGAGGCCGGGATAGAGGCCGTTGGCCGCCACGTCCTGCGTGATCGCGCGCAGCCGGGACCGCAACTGGTCGACCAGCTCCGTGGCGTCGACCGGCGCCCGCAGGGTCAGGAAGTAGTGGTCGTAGATGAGCGCCTGGGTCTCGGGACGGGTCGGCGTGATCTCCGCGGCCGACTCCTGGAGCAGCGACCGGCCACCCGGCACCAGCTTGGCCGCCACCCCCGCGTGCACCGTGTGGTACATCCGCACCGCCTTCTTCAGCCGCTCCGCCTCGGGCGTTCCCTCCCACTCGGTCTTCTTCCCCCGCAACAACGAGCGCACGGGCACGAAGTCGGGGGCCCAGGTGCCGCTGAAGCTGCGGTGCTGGAGATACATGCTGGGCCGGATGACGGTGCCGTAGACGTCGGCGGGGCAGGAGCTGGTGTACAGCAGCATCGCGGTGTAGGCGTCGGTGAGGTCCGTCATCGCCCGCAGGGAGGGGGCGGGATCGGAGTGGGAGCGGGCCTGGTGCAGGGCGTGCGCGGTCAACTGCCAGATGGCGAAGGTCGCCTGGTGGCCCGTGATCCAGCGGAACCAGAACAGCTGGTGGGCGATCTCGTCGGCGGCGAGGGCAGGGCCGGTCCGCGGGCCCGGCCCGCTGCGGTCCACGCGGGAGGGGTCGGCGGGCCGCACGTCGGATATCGCGGTCTCGGTACCCGGCTCCGGCGGCTCGGGCAGCGTCAGCGGCTCCAGGCCGTAGGGGAAGTCCCCGAAGTCCCAGTCGTCGGGCACCGGCAGTTCGGTGACGGTGCGGTGAACGCGCGTGCTCATCGGTCTCCTCCTGGTGGTGTGTAGGCGAACTCGAACTCCAGGCCGTTGACGTCCAGGACGTAGCAGCTCTGGACGCCGTCCGCGTCGATGACGATGTCGGTGGGCAACTCGTCGCCGGCGAAGCTGAACCGGCCGGACTCGTACAGCCGAAACCAGCGCTCGCGCCAGGCCCGCAGCTCTTCCGGGGAGTCGGTGGCCAGGCAGATGTGCTGGAACTGGCGGGTGTTGGCGCCGGGGACGGCGTCGTCGTGCCCGGTGCGTTCGAAGAGGTGGAAGCGCAGACCGGCCACCATCACCTCGGTCAGCCGGGTGATGCCGGGCAGGCGGCTCAGCGTCAGGTCGCAGAAGGTGTCCAGCGTCCAGTTGGTCCGGCAGCCGAAGAACTCCTCGTACCAGGCCGCGCAGTTGTCGAGGTCGTCCGTCTGCACGCCCACGTGGTGCAGTTCCGGTACGAGGTGGAGGTCCGTCGGCCGCTCTTTCGTGGTCCCGGTTCGCGGCAAGATACTGCGCTCCTCTCATTTCGGTCATGTCATTGCGGTCATGTCATGGCGGTCGTGCCAGAAAGAAGGGATCGAAGGGATTTCTTTTTTCTCGTTCAGGCTCGTTCAGACAGGCGATTTCCCGGAATTTTTTCCGTCCGGGTACCGAATGTTCTCCTCGCGGGGAACACTGGAGTCATGACACAGAATCAATGGAGTGCGGTGGACGGCTACTTCGACGCGGTTCTCGGTGACGAGGATTCCGCGCTTGCCGCCGCCGCCCAGGCGCACATCGGATTCGATCTCCCCGATATCGGGGTCTCCCGCTCCCAGGGAAAGCTGCTGCATCTGCTGGCCCTCGTCCAGCGCGCCGAGCGCATTCTGGAGATAGGCACCTTCGGCGGGTACAGCTCCATCTGGCTCGCCCGCGCCCTGCCGCCCGGCGGACGGCTGGTCACCATCGAGTGGGAGCGCTCGTTCGCCGAGACCGCCGCAGGACACCTGGAGCGGGCCGGCGTCGCCGACCGTGTCGAGCAGAAGGTGGGCCGGGCGCTCGACATCCTGCCCGATCTCGCGAAGACCGCGGAGCAGCCCTTCGACCTGGTCTTCATCGACGCCAACAAGCCCGACACCCCGGAGTACTTCGACTGGGCGCTCGAACTCTCCCGGCCCGGCGGCGTGATCGTCGTCGACAACGTGGTGCTCGGCGGCGCGGTCGCCGACGCCGACAACCCGGACGGCGGCGTCCGCGGAATGCGGCGCTTCCACGAGAAGGTGGCCGCGGAGCCCCGGGTGAGCGCCACCACGATCCAGACGGTGGGCGCCAAGGGCTACGACGGCTTCACCCTGGCCGTGATCCTGCCCTGACGCCCGGCGGGAGGCCGGCCCCGCGGGGGCGGCGGCGCGGACACCTGCCGCCCGCCGCCCCCGTCGCCGTGCCGCCCCGGCGCTCATGCCTGGTCGGGCCCGATCAGGTCCGGCGCCGTCCAGCCGTCCAGGTCGTACTCCGCCATGCACTCCTCGGCGAAACCCCGGTAGTCGTCGACCAGGCCGGATGCCGTCTGCGCCATGAGGAGCTCGATACGCACGTTCTCGTGGCTGCCCGAGTAGTTGCGCTCGTACAGCTCGTGGCGGCCTGCGAACTCGGTGCCCACCGAGTCCCAGATCAGCTTCATCAGCTTGACCCGCTCCACCGAGTCGTATCCGTTCGAACCGCGCATGTACCGGTCCAGATGCGGCCGCAGTTCGGGGTTCTTGAAGTCCTTGGCGTGTGAATTCAAGTAGATGAGGCCGCTGCTGAGGTCTTGGAGGATGATCTCGCGGACCCGCGGATATCCGATCGTCATGAACCAGCGGTACGCCATTCCGTAATCCAGGTTCGGCAGCAGTCCGCCGTCGTGCCAGCCGTTCGGATTGCGCGCCATCGCGTCGCTGAGGCCCCAGAACATGTTCCGCCAGGCGAGCACTTCGCCCACCCGGGTCTGAATGCCCCGGAAGTCCTTCGTCCCGGTCACGTCCAGACCCTTGAGCAGCAGACCGGCCAGGAAGTCGAGTTTCACCGCGAGCCGGGTCACCCCGTGGAAGGTGAGTCGGTGCGTGAACCCGGAGGTGTTCAGGAAGGTGCCGGCCTTGGCAGTGTCGCCGTAGATGAAGACGTTCTCCCAGGGGATCTTCACCTTGTCGAGGATGAAGACGGTGTCGTTCTCGTCGAGGCGGCTCGACAGCGGGTAGTCGAACGGGCTGCCCATCCGGTTCGCGGCCAGCTCGTAGGACTGACGGCAGATCAGCTTCACCCCCGGCGCGTCCATCGGCAGCGTCGCGACGAGCGCGAACTCCTTCTTCTTCACCGGCAGTCCGTAGTGCGCCACGAAGTTGAAGTGGGTCAGCGCCGACCCTGTCGCCACCACCTTCGCGCCGCTGACCACCAGGCCGTCGTCGCACTCCTTCTCGACGTGCACGAACACGTCGCCGACGTCGTCCGGCGCCCGGTCGCGGTCCACCGGGGGGTTGATCACCGCGTGGTTCCAGAACAGCACCCGCTCCTGCGCCTCCGCGTACCAGCGGCGGGCGTTGTCCGCGAACTCCCCGTAGTACTCCGGGTTGGCGCCCAGCGTGACGAGGAAGCTCGCCTTGTAGTCCGGGCTGCGGCCCATCCAGCCGTACGTCATGCGGGCCCACTTGGCGATCGCGTCCCGGTCGCCGACCATGTCCTCCACGCTGCGCGGCACCCGGAAGAACTTGTGCGTGTAGCCGTCGCTGCCGGTGTCCGTCGGCGTGGTCAGCGTGTCGTGGTGCTCCGGGTCGTGCAGCGCGTCGTACAGCCGCGCGGTCATCCGGGCCGTGTTGCGGAACGCCGGATGCTTGGTGACGTCGTCGACCCGCTCCCCGTACGCCCATATCTCCCGTCCGTCACGGATGCTCTCCAGGTACTCGTCACCGGTCATCGGCCGCGTCGTGCGGCGCGGTCCGGTGTCCCCGGTGGTGCCGGGGGCGCCGGCCGTGTCCGTGCTGTGCGTCGTGTCCGTCATGTGTGTCAGTCCCCTGTCCTGTCCGCCCTGCTGGGCTCGTCGTGTAGCGGGAGGTGTGCCACCGGGTCCATGCCGTCCAGGCACAGCGACCAGGCGCCGGGCGAGTCGTCCGGCACCAGCTCCGGGAAGGCGCCGCCGTGGAACAACAGCGGCCGCCCCGGGCGGCTTTCGAACTCCTCGACGCACCCGATGTGCAGCGTGTGGTCGCCGCCGTCGTGGATCTGCCAGGGCCGGCAGACCAGATGGGCCACCGTGCCCGCCAGTCGCGGGTGCGGCCCCCGCTCGTCCACCCACGGCACCGGCTCCGCCATGGGCCGTCCGGCGAAGTGCATCGCCAGGTCGCGCTGCGAGGCGTCGAGGATGTTGACGACGTAGTCGCCGTCCTCCCGCAGCAGTGCGCCCGCCCGGCTGCGCCGGTCCAGCGCCACCAGGGCCAGCGGCGGGTCCAGCGACACCGAGGTGAAGGCATTGACCGTCGTGCCGTGTACGAGGTCGCCGCGGCGGCAGGTGACCACCGTCACCCCGGTCGCGAACTGGCCCATGCAACTGCGCAGGGCACGTGGGTCGATGGGGCGGGGCGCGGTGTCCACGCCCCCTCGCTCAGGCATGCTCATGGCTCCCCCTGGACTCCCGGGGGCCGGTGCCGCGTTCACCGGGTATGCCGGCCCCGTAGCTGTCGTGGACGCCGGGCCGGTGTGCCGCGGCCGGTGCCAGGGCGCCGGTCAGCAACTCGGCCAGGATGCCGGGGCCGTCCTGGGTCAGGAACGACTCCGCGTGGAACTGGATCGTGGACAGGGCAGGACCGCGCAGCGCGATCACCTCGTCGCCGTCGCGCTGCACCTGGACCGGGCCGCCGGCGAACTGCGGGCGCAGCCAGTCCTTGTCGGTCCGCGCGACGTAGCTGTTGTAGAAACCGGCCATGCGCGGCTTGCCCCACAGCGGGACCCGCAGTCGCCTGCCCTGCGCCGGGTCGGGCAGCCGGGTGACCCGCAGCCCCAGCAGGGTGCATACCGCCTGGTGCCCCAGGCAGACCGCCGCCAGCGGCAGTCCGGCCGAGAGTCGTTCGGCGGCCGTGGCCCGCAGGGCGCGCACCCGGGGGTTCGCCGCGTCCCGCGGGTCGCCAGGTCCCGGACCGAGCAGGACCACGCCCGGCGCTCCGGCGACGCCCGCACGCGCTGCCCGGGGCCAGGGCACCAGCCGCACCGCGCAGCCCAGCGCCCGCAGTTGGTGGGCGAGCATCGAGGTGAAGCCGTCCTCGGCGTCGACGATCGTGACCCCGGTGCCCGCGACGGACCGGGCGGCAGGTGCGTCAGCGGTTCCCCGCAGCCAGAAGGCCGCAAGACCGTCGTTGCGGGCGGCCAGCGCGCCGCGCACCGGACCGGCCTCGGCAAGACCGGCGGCGGACGCCGGGACGGGGACCTTCGCCGACCGCCGCCCCGACAGGGCGTCCAGCAGGCCCGACAGCTTGGCGGTGGTCTCGGCCGTCTCGTGCGCCGGCACCGACTCCCGCACGACACTGGCGCCCGCCGTCAGCCGCACGGTGCCGTCCGCCCCGAGGTCCGCCGTGCGCAGCGTCAGCGCCGCGTCCAGCTGCCGCTGCCCGCCCGCGCGGCCCAGCAGGGCGATGACCCCGCTGTAGTAGCCCCGGCCGTGCGGCTCGTACCGTTCGATCACCCGGCAGGCGTTCTCCACCGGGCTGCCCGTCACGGTCGGCGCGGGCATCGTGGTGCGCAGGATCTCGGTGAGCGGGCGGTCCGAGTGGCCAAAGAGGTAGTACTCGGTGTGCGCGAGGCGGGACATCCACTTCAGGGACGGTCCGCTGACCCGTACGCCGTCGCCGCACAGGGACGCCATCATCTTGAGTTCCTCGTCGACGACCATGTAGAGCTCGTCGGTCTCCTTGGGGTCGCGCAGGAAGCGCAGCAGCCCCGGCAGGTCGGCGCCGGTCCGCGGGTACCGGTAGGTCCCGCTGATCGGGTTCATCTCCACCCGGTCGCCCCGCACCCTGACCTGCTGCTCCGGGGTGGAGCCGATGAAGTACCGGTCGCCGGTGAAGAGCAGGAACGTCCAGTACGCGCCGGTCTCCGCCGTCATAAGGCCGCGCAGCACCGCGAGGGCGGCGGTGCGGTCGAAGGCGCGGATCCTGCCGTGCAGACTGCGGGCCAGGACGAAGTTGGAGCCCTCGCCGCTGTGGATCTCGCGGTGGACGATGCCGTCCACCGCGGCCGCGTAGCCGTCGTCGTCGATGTCGAAGCGGGTCTCCTCCACCTGCGGCGCCCGGTCCGGCAGGCAGGCCAGCAGCCGGTCGAGCGGGACCCGCCGGTGCTCGCGCACCTCCATGGCGAGCAGCGGCTCGCCGTCGTCGGGGTGCGCGAAGCCGCGCTCCCTGATCTGCCGGTAGGGGGCAAGGACCAGGGTCTCCGTGTCGTCGTCCGGGCCGCCGTCCAGGTCCAGTCCGAGGGTGTCCAGGTCGCCCGCGCGCCGTACCGGGCCACTGAGGATCTCCACCGGTGCCGCGCGGTCGGCGCCGGGGCGGTGCAGCACCGCGAAGGGCCGGCCCGGCGGTGGCAGCAGCACGTCGTGGGCCTGCGCCGGAGCGGTGGTGAGGGTCGTGGTCATGCCACGGCTCCCACGGGAAGCCGCCAGTGCGCGGCGGCGGCGACGGCCTGGACCAGGCTCAGCCGGGGATCGCACAGACTGCGGTAGCCCGGCCCGCGGGCCGGGCTGCGGCCCGCGCCCTCGCACTCGGAGATGTCGTCGGGGGAGGCCTCCAGATGGAGGCCCGCGCACCGCCCCGAGTTCTCGGCCAGGACGTCCACGCACTGCCGGATCTCGGACATGATCGCGTCGAGGCGGCGCGTCTTGAGTCCGTCGGGCGTCTTCACGGTGTTGCCGTGCATCGGGTCGCACATCCACAGCACCGGGTGCCCGGCCTGCCGGACCGCTCGTACCAGCGGGGCCAGTTCGGCGACCCGACTCGCTCCGAACCGGGCGATCAGGGTCAGCCGGCCCGGGGTGCGGTGCGGGTCGAGCACCGCGCACAGGTCAAGGACCTCGTCGGCCGTGGCCTCGGGCCCGATCTTGCAGGCCACCGGGTTGTCCAGCTCGCCCATCAGCCGCACGTGCGCGAAGTCGGTCTGCCGGGTGCGCTCGCCGATCCAGGGCCAGTGCGTCGATGCCAGGTAGCTGCCGCTGTCCGCGTGCCGCCGTACCTGGGGGAGTTCGTAGTCGAGCAGGAGTGCCTCGTGGCTGGTCCACACCCGGTCCTCGGGTGCGGCGCCCTCGCCGCGGCCGAGCCGGTCGAGGGCGGTGACGGCGCAGCGGGCGGCCTCCAGGCCGGTGACGACGCGGGAGGGGTCGGGGGTGCGGTCCTCCTCGCAGGCGTCCGGCGCGTTGACGACCGGGCCACGGAACACCGGGAGCCGCCCGCCGGGCACGGTCTCCCAGTCGTCGGAGCGGGGTTTGGCGAACTGCCCGGCCATCCGCCCGACGCGTACCACGGGCAGTCCGGAGCCGGTGCGCATGACGTCGCCGAGGACGTCCAGCATCTCCACCTTGCGTGCGACGTCGCGCGGTTCGCACTCGGTGGTCAGCTCCACGCAGTCACCGGCCTGGATGAGGCAGAAGTCGCCTTCGGCGGCCCGCGCGAGGAGCGCGTGCAGTTCGCTGACGCTCGCGTACGACACCAGCGGGGCCTCACGGGCCAGCCGGTCGTGGACGGGGGGCAGGAGGGAACGGTCGGGCCATCGGGGCTGCTGGCGGGCGGGGAGCCCGGCCACCATGGAGGCGATCAACGGGTCGTGTCCGGCGCCCGGAACGGGGTATCGAGGCATGCTGTCGGCCTTCGTTCGGAGGCGGCCCGTGGGGGGCCTGCGGATGTCTGGGTGGGGGGAGCCGCTGTGCGGCCCGCTCTACGCGCTCTGGCGCCCGGGGGGCCGGCGGTCCAGTTCGCCGGCCGCTTCGAACCAGCGGATCATGCGGGTCAGGGAGCGGCGCTCGATGTCGGGCCAGTGCAGTCCGAGCCGGTCGAGGAGCCGGGTCGTCCGCTCGTTGGCGTAGGTGTTGTCGCCGAGTTCCAGCGCGCCCTCCCGGAACAGCGGCACGGCCGCGGCGAGGGCGTTGCCCCCGGGGCGACGGGCCGAGTCCTCCAGGCGGGTCAGCCACTCCTCGGTCGGAACGGTGTCGAGCGGGTGGCCGCAGTCGCGGACGGCGGCGTGCACGGGCGTGAAGTCGGAGCCGTGCGGGTGGAACAGGTGGTGGGTGGCGCCGTCGGCGGAGGGCTCGCGGGACAGGGCGTGCACGGCCCTGGCGACGAAGTCGACCGGCAGCAGGTCGGTGGTCAGCTCCTCGGCGGGCGGGGCCGAACCGAGTTCGATGAAGCTCTTGATCTGCCGCCACAGGAAGTCGTCGGCCTGGCAGGCGCCGGTGACGCTGTCGCCGGAGATCCGGCCGATGCGGTAGACGGTCATCGGCATCCCGCGCTCGCGGGCAAGACGGGCGATGCCCTCGGCCACCCACTTGCTCTGCGTGTAGCCGATGCCGAGCCCTTCACACGTGTCGGGCACTGCCTCCTCGGTGATCGGCCCGCCCTCGCGGCCGGGGGCGAACACGGCGACGGTCGACATGTGGTGCACGTGCTTGAGCCGTCCCGCGGCGGCGAACTCCAGGACGGAGCGCAGTCCGTCGACGTTGGCCGGCTTCACCGAGGCGTACGGCAGGACGAAGTTGATGTGCGCCGCCGCGTGGTGGACCGCCTCGACCGACTCGGCCAGGTCGGCGTGGTCCGCGTCGGACAGTCCCATCCGGTCCCGGGCGAGGTCGCCGGGGACGGCGCGTACCCGGTCCCAGGCGATGCCGTCGGCGATGCCGTACCGGTCGGCCGTGGTGTGCAGCCGGGCCAGGGCGGCGTCCGCGTCGTCGGCGCGCACCAGGCAGGTGACCGTGTGCCCGGGGACGGCCGCGAGTTCGCGCAGCAGCCAGCTGCCGAGGAAGCCGGTTGCCCCGGTGAGCAGGAACCGGGTCGCGGCGTTCGGCGCGACCGGTTCGCGGTTGCCGGGCCGGACGGCGTCCGGCAGGGTCACGTCGGCGCGCAGGTCGGCCGCGGGCTCCGTGAAGGCATCGGTGCCGCCCGCCCGGCGCTCGTCGATCCGCGCGGCCATTCCGGCGACCGTGGGGTTGTCGAACAGGGCGCGCAGCGGGATGTCGACCTCGAACAACGTCCGCAGTCGGTAGACGAGTTCGGTGGCGATGATGCTGTTGCCGCCCAGTGCGAAGAAGTCGCCGTCGCGTCCGGGGGAGCCGCTGCCGAGGACGTCCGACCAGGCGTCGGCGATCGCGCTTTCGGTGCCGGCCCGCGGTGGCTGGGCCGTCTCCGAGCCTTCGTCCGTGCGCCGGTCGCGCACCTCCCGGGCCAGTCGCCCGGCCAGCCCGGCCCGGTCGATCTTCCCGCTCGGCGTGGTCGGCAGCCGGTCGAGGCGGACGAGGTGCGCGGGCACCAGGTACTCGGGCAGCCGCTCGGCCAGTGCGGCCCGCAGCCGTATGCCGTCGTCGGCGCCGTCACCCGTGACGGCGGCCACCAGCCGCCGGTCGCCGGGCCCGAACTCGACCGCGACCACGGCCGAGTCGCGTACGCCGTCAAGGGCGTCGAGGCGGGCCTCCACCTCGCTGGGCTCCACGCGGTAGCCGCGGATCTTGATCTGGTCGTCGGCGCGGCCCAGGTACTCCAGGTCGCCGCGCGGGTTCCACCGCACGAGGTCGCCCGTACGGTAGACCAGCTCGCCCTCGGCGCCGTAGGGGTCGGGCAGGAAGCGGCGCGCCGTCTCCTCGGGGCGGCCCCGGTATCCCGGCGACAGGTGGGGGCCGCCGATGTACAGCTCACCCGTGACGCCCGGCGGGAGGAGTTCGCGGTCCGGGCCGAGGACGCGCAGCCGCATTCCGTCGACCGCCCGCCCGATCGGCGGGGCCTCGGGCCAGTCGGCGGGTTCGCCGGACAGCTCGTGCCAGGTGGCGAGGTGGGTCTCGGACGGACCGTACATGTTGAGCAGCCGGGCCCGGGGGTGCCGGGCGAAGAACTCCCGGATCTGCGGGGAGACGACCAGCGCCTCGCCCACCGAGGTCACCTCGCGCAGCGCGTCGCAGCGCAGGTCCTCTGCGACGGCGAGGGCCGCGAACCTCTGGAGCGCGATGTACGGCAGGTACAGGCGGGTGACGTCGTGTTCGGCGACGAAGGCGGCCAGCCGGTGCAGGTCCTTCTGGAGTTCGTCCGGGATCAGGGCGAGTGTTCCGCCGACGCAGAGCGTCCCCAGGATCTCCATCACGGAGACGTCGAAGGAGAGCGTCATGTACTGGAGGGTGGTGCCCCTCGCCCCGCACGGGGAGACCCGGTCCTGTGCGGCGACCAGGTTGCCGACCGTGCGGTCGTTGATGACGACGCCCTTGGGGGCGCCGGTCGACCCGGAGGTATGGATCACATAGATCTCGTCGTCGGGCGTGCGGGTGGGGCCGAGCGGCGCGGGGTCGGCCGCTGCGATCCTCTCCGCCTGTCGGTCGGTCTCCAGCAGCCTTGTCCCGGGCGGGAGTTGTGCACCGGTGGCGCTGTCGGTGAGGACGAGGAGTGCCGCGGTGTCGTCGAGGACGTACGCCACCCGTTCCGGCGGGTGGGACGGGTCCAGCGGGACGTAGGACGCCCCGGACTTCACGACCGCGAGCAGTCCCGCGACCATGTCGGGAGAGCGGGGCAGCGCGATGGCGACCCGGCGGCCCGCCGCCGCGCCCTCCTCGCGCAGGACCCGTGCGAGCCGTCCGGCCCGCTCGTCGAGTTCCCGGTACGTCCACCGGTGGCCGCCGTCGGTGACGGCCACGGCGTCCGGGGTGGCCGCCGCCTGCCGCTCGAAGAGCTCGGCCACCGGCACCGGGGGCGCGGAGCGGTCCACGCGGTCGTCGTGGGCCAGCACCTCCCGCTCCTCGTCGGCGGTGAGCAGCCCGAGTTCGCGGACCGGGGTGTCCGGCGAGGCATCGGCGAACCGGGACAGCAGCCGGCCCAGCTGCTCGCCCATGCTCCGCGCCGTCGCCTCGTCGAAGAGGTGCGTGTCGTACTCCAGGCTGCAGCGCAGCCCGTCCGCCTCCCGGGCGCACACCACCGACAGGTCGTACTTGGCGCCGTGCGCCATGTCCCGCCGGATGCTCAACGGCGTTCCGTCGTAGGTGACCTGCGCGGAGCCGGGGTCGGTGAGGACGAGCATCGTCTGGACGACGGGCGTGTGACCGCCGCCGCGGTCGGGCCGCAGCCGCTCGACGACCTTGTCGAAGGGGGCCCACTTCAGCCGCAGCGCGTCGGCCACCTCCTCGCGCGCCCGCCCCAGCACCTCGCGCACGGTCATCGAGCCCGCCACGTCCTGGCGCAGCACGACCATGTTGACGAAGTAGCCGACGAGGTCCTTGGTCTGCGGGTCGTCCCGCAGGGAGACGGGTGAGCCGACCAGGACCCGTTCCTGACGGGTCAGCTTGGCGAGGAACGTGCCGTACACCGCGAGCAGCGTCATGAACAGCGTGACGCCCTCGCGTTCCGCGAGCCGTTCCAGCTTCTCGGTCACGGGGGCCGGAACGTGCAAGGGAACGGTGCCGCCCCGGTGTTCCTGCGTGGCGGGCCGGGGCCGGTCCGCGGGCAGGGCGAGCACGGGCAGCTCCCCGGCGAGCCGGTCGGCCCACTCGTCGAGCAGGCGCGTGGTGCGTTCGGGTGTGAGGTGCGTGCGGTGCCAGTGCGCGAAGTCGGCGTACTGCGGGCGTCCCGGCACGGTCTCCACCGGCAGGCCCCGTCCGATGCGGTCGTAGGCGTCGATGAGTTCGCGCAGGAAGACACCGGCCGAGGCGGCGTCGGAGGCGATGTGGTGGATGTTGCAGACGATCGCGCTCTCCTCGCCCGGCCCGAGCGCGCAGGTCACGGAGAGCACCGGCCCGTGCTCCAGGTCGAGGCGGGTGTTGGCCACCCGCTGGGCGAGCGCGTCGAGTTCCTTGTCGTCGCCGTAGTGCTCGATGCCGTAGTGGAAGGCCGTGTCGTCGTCGGAGACGACCTGGAGGAGTCGGGCGTCACGTAACGCGTAGGTGGTGCGCAGGACTTCCTGGCGCCGCAGCACTCCGGCGACGGCCCGGCGCAGCCGGTCCCCGTCGAGCCGGAACGGCAGCCGCGCCAGGAACGGCCCGTTGTACGCCTGCGGGGTCGGCAGGTACTGGTCGATGAGCCAGATGCCGCTCTGGCCGAACGAGGCCTCCGCCGTGCCGCCGCTGCGCGGCGCGGACCCGGCCGTCACCTCCTGCCCGTCCTGCCCGGTGGAGCCGGACCGGCTCTGTGCGAGCCGGTCGGCCACCGCCGCCGCGCTCTGCCCGCCCGGTCCACCGTCGGACGCCGAGTCGACGCCGAACACGGACCGCAGCACCGCGTCCAGTTCGTCCAGCAGCGCGGGATCGTCGCAGTGGTCCAGGAAGGGCTCGTCCGGTCCCAGGTCGGGAGACCGGAGTGTTCTCCGTGCCAGGTTCAGAATTGCCGTGATCAAGGGGTCGTTCACGGGTTTGCCACCCTCCTCGGACGTCGGGCGACCGGCCCGACGTGCCGGTCGCTGTCCGGCGCTCCGTCAGCCCTGCGACGACGAAGAGGTGGTGGCTGCCTGGTCGCGGGACTCGTCGATGAAGCGCGCGAGCTGCTCGACCGTGCCGTGCCGGAAAACCGACTCGGTGGTGATCTCGATTCCGAATATCTTCTGGAGGCGGGAGGCCAGCTGCACGAAGTGCAGGGAATTCCCGCCGTGTCCCAGGAAGGAATCGGTGGTCGAGAAATCGTCCATTCCGGAGATTTCGATCCAGGCCTGGAGGACGACACTTTCGAGGGGGTTCTGCATGGCCTTCTTGCCTTTCTCTGAATTCTCGTTCCGGTTCTTCTGGATTTTCTTCTTCTGGGATTCCACGGTGAGCGCGGTGCGGTCGATCTTCCCGTTCACGTTCGTCGGCATCTTCTCCAGGTGCCGGAACGTGGAGGGGACCATGTGGGAGGGCAGGTCCGCAGAGAGCCTCTGGACCAGATCGCCCGTGGCGGCCGGGCGGCCGTCGGGGGTGGTGTAGAAGGCGACGAGGCGCTTCTCGCGGGTGTCGTCGTCCTCGAACGCCTTCACGGCGGCGTCCGCGATCCCGTCGAGGGCGCGCATCGCCAGCGTCACGGCGCTGGTCTCCACCCGGAACCCGCGGATCTTCACCATGCTGTCGGACCGCCCGACCAGCACGATGTCGCCGTTCCTGTTCCGCCGTGCGAGGTCTCCGGTGCGGTAGAGCAGCCCGTCGCCGTCCGGGTCCCTGGTGAACTTCTCGGCGGTCAGCTCCGGCTGGTCGGCGTACCCGAGCGCCACACCGGTGCCGCCCACGCACAGTTCGCCCACCTCGTCGGTGGCGCAGGGGTGCATCAGCGGGTCGTAGACGTCCAGCGTGACCGCCGGCAGTGGCCGTCCGATCGGGACGACGCCCGCGCCGTCGACGTCTGAGGGCGAGGTCAGCGGGTGCAGGGCGGTGATGGAGGAGTTCTCGGTGCAGCCGTAGCCGTTGTAGAGGACCGCGTCGGTGTGCGCCAGGGCCCGTCGCAGGTGGTCGGGGGAGGGGAAGTCGCCGCTGAGCAGGACGATCCGCACCGAACGCAGGCATTCGGGTTCCTGGTCGACCAGGGCGTTGAACAGGCCGCAGGGGAGGCTGAGCACGGTCGCGCCGCGTTTCTCGACGGCCTCGCGCAAGTCCGGCAGCGAGGGCAGTCCGGGGGGCATGGGCAGCAGGGTGGCGCCGTGGAGGAACGCCAGCCAGATCTCGATGGTCGACGCGGCGAACGAGAACGCGGCCGACTGGGTAAGGCCGTCCTCGGGGGTGATGTCGAGGGGACCGCTGTGCGGTCCAAGACGCGCCAGTCCGCGGTGCGCGATCCGTACGCCCTTCGGCCGGCCCGTGGAGCCCGAGGTGTACATGAGGAACGCGGTGTCCTCCGGGCCGGTGCCGGGGTCCGGGTCGTCGTCGGGGAGGCTCTCGCTGCCCCTGACCAGGTCGTCCCGGGCGAGCGCACCGTCGCGGACGTCGGGGGGCAGAACGGTGGGGTCGTCGCAGATCACCGGCGACGGGCGGGCCTCGCGGAGGATGCGGGCGAGGTACTCCGTGGGATACGCGGGGTCGAGCGGGACCACGCAGCCCCCGGCCTTGAGGACCGCCAGGAGGACCGCGTAGAGGTCGGGGGACCGGCGCATGTGCACTCCGACGCGGTCGCCTCTGGTGACACCTCGGTCCCGGAGGTGCCGAGCCATCCGGTTGGCCTGCCGGTTGAGGTGGTCGTACGTGACCCGTTCCGTGCCGTCCGCAAGGGCGACGGACCCGCCGTGTGCGCGGACGATCCGTTCGAAGAGGGTCGTCAGGACGAGAGGGGGTGCCGAGTTCGGTGGACTTCCCGTGCGTAATAAGGACGGGACATCTACGTTATTTTCCATGATCGCTGATCTCCTCGGGGTGGGGGTCCGGAGGGAGGGCTCCCGCAGTTCCACGGACGCGCGCCGCGCATTCCATGGAGAACCTGATTCGGGCTTGTGCATTGTCAGCGGAGCGGAATAAAAATGTAATTTCTTTCCGGAAATCGATGCTAACCACGATTTTGTGTCGATGTCAAACACTCGTGCTGTTCCGCAGGTTGAGTGGGTTTTTCCGCGCGTTACACGCGCACGTCGGCCGACGGAATTGGGCATGAAGCACAGCCCCGTCCCCGTATCGTCTGCCCTGACCGTCCGGTGCGGGTCGACCGGTACGTCTTCGCGACCGGCCCTCGCACCCCGGTACCCGCGGTTGGCGTGTTCACGCCCCAAGATGGTGTCCTCAGGGAAAACATCTCCCGGCCACCGCGACGGCCCGGGCCCGCGACCCCTTGATATCTTGGGGTTCCCCCCCACCGGTTATCCCCGTACCGGAAGCGCTCATGACTCCACGAGACGGCTTGATCCCCACCCATCATCCGCAGCCGACCGTTCTGCAGGCGGCCCTGACCCACCTTCAGTGCCTCTTCGTCGCGCGCCGGTCCCGCGTCAACCCCGAGGGCGTCAACTGGCACCAGTACGACACGCTCGAACTTCTGCGGGCGCACGGTTCCATGCGACCCTCCGAACTGAGCGACGTGCTGGAGGTCTCCCGGCAAACCACGTCGAAGGCCCTGCGCGTGCTGAAGGACCTGAACCTGGTGCAGCAGGTGGCGGCCGGAGAGGACCGGCGCGAACTGAGCACCTCCCTCACCCCCGAGGGCCACCTGTTCCTCGCCCGGATCGCCCGCGGCCACCACGACATCGGACAGATCGCCGCCTCGGTTCTCACCGAGGGCGAGAGCGCCCTGTTCGCGGAACTCTGCGAGAAGGTGTCCGCGGCCATGGAGGCCGATCAGGGACGGTGACGGGCCCCGGTGCCTCAACGGGACTTCTCTCGTTGCACCGGGCATGCATGACGCACCCCCCACCACTCCCCACGCCCCGGTTCTCGTCCTCGGCGCCCGCGGCACCACCGGCCGCCGGGTCGCCGCCCGGCTGCGCGAGGCCCACCACCCGGTCCGGGCCGCCTCCCGGAATTCCGACGTCCCCTTCGACTGGCACGACGACACCACCTGGGAACCGGCGCTCGCCGGCGCCGAACGCGTCTACCTGATGCTCCCTCACGAACTGCCGCTGGCACCGGACTTCGTCCATCGCGCGCTCGCGACCGGCGTACGGCGGTTGGTCCTGCTGTCCAGCCGCGCCATCGAGGAGATGGGCGACGAGCGGCTGATGGCCGCCGAGCACCTCGTGCGTGACTCCGGGGCGGACTGGACAGTCGTACGGGCCGACTGGTTCAACCAGAACTTCGACGAAGGCATCTTCCGGGAGGCCGTCCTCGACGGCTCGCTGGCGCTGCCGCTGGGCGAGTGCCGTCAGACGTTCGTCGACGCGGACGACATCGCCGCGGTGGCCGTCGCCGCGCTCACCGAGGACGGGCACACCAGCCGCACGTACGAGGTGACCGGCCCCGAGGCCCTCTCCTTCGCGGATGCGCTGGCGACGATCGGCCGCGCCGCCGAACTCTCCGTCGCATTCCACGGAGACCAGGACACCTACCGCGCCACCGGCCGCGCCGAGGGCCGCGCTGTGGAGGACGTCCAACGCGAGATCAGCGCCTTCGCCGCCCTCACCGCTCTCGGGGACGCCCACCCCACGGATACCGTCCACCGCCTCACCGGCCACCCCTCGAAGCGCTTCGCCACCTATGCGAAGGAGGCAGCGGCGATGGGCGCGTGGTCGGGCAAGGAATGAGAGCCGGGTAGGAAGGAGAGGCCGTCTCGTGGAGGCAGCGCCGACGGTGGACTTCTGGCGAACTTACGTAACTTACGGGATCTTGGCCCGGGAATGGTCCTACTCGTTAGCGTGGACGGGGGCTGGAGGGAGCCAGGTTGATGCCGACGTTGGTCGTGGGGTATCGGTTGGGCAATGACACAACCAGTCGCCAAGTGACGGCGCTGGTGACCGAGTCAGGTGTTCTGCACCGTGCCCACGGTATTGATCGGCCATCACTTCCCCGCAACGACTGCCGGTTGGCTGGACAGTCACAGGTGAGGGAAAATCCGAAGGGACCACCGACTGAGCGAAAGCCCCTACGTGGACTGAGAGCTCTTCCGGCCGTGGTGGAAGGCGAGGAATCCGGAGGGATGCTCAAGCCGGTGGCAGGTACCCGTCCGTAACGTGGTGAGGTTGTCGTCGGCCCGGGCGACGAATGAGCTGTTGATCAGCGGGCTCTGAGTGGGCCGAGCGGAAGGCGCCTGACGGGTAAAAGAACAGGTCAGGCGCCTTTTCTCGTGCCTCTGGAAGAATGCCTCTAGAAGAAGCCGAGCTTCTTCGGAGAGTACGACACCAGGAGGTTCTTCGTCTGCTGGTAGTGCTCCAGCATCATCTTGTGCGTCTCGCGTCCGATCCCGGACTGCTTGTAGCCGCCGAACGCCGCGTGCGCGGGGTACGCGTGGTAGCAGTTCGTCCAGACCCGGCCTGCCTGGATCGCGCGGCCCGCGCGGTAGGCGGTGTTCATGTCGCGCGTCCACACTCCGGCGCCCAGGCCGTACAGCGTGTCGTTGGCGGTCTTGATGGCGTCGTCGAAGTCGTTGAACGACGCGACCGCGACCACCGGGCCGAAGATCTCCTCCTGGAAGATCCGCATGCGGTTGTCGCCTTCGAAGATCGTCGGCTGGACGTAGTAGCCGCCTGCCAACTCGCCGTCGTACGTGATGCGCTGGCCGCCGGTGAGGACCTTTGCGCCCTCCTGCTGGCCGATGTCCAGGTAGGAGAGGATCTTCTCCAACTGGTCGTTGGAGGCCTGGGCGCCGATCATCGTGTCGGTGTCCAGCGGGTGGCCGGGCACGATCTTCTCGGTGCGGGCGACCGCCGCCTCCATGAACTCGTTGTAGTGACCCCGCTGGACGAGGGCACGCGACGGACAGGTACAGACCTCGCCGTTGTTGAGGGCGAACATGGTGAAGCCCTCGAGCGCCTTGTCGCGGAAGTCGTCGTTGGCGGCCCATACGTCGTCGAAGAAGATGTTCGGCGACTTCCCGCCCAGCTCCAGCGTCACCGGCTTGATGTTCTCCGAGGCGTACTGCATGATCAGCCGCCCCGTCGTGGTCTCACCGGTGAAGGCGACCTTCGCGACCCGCGGACTGGAGGCGAGTGGCTTGCCCGCCTCCACGCCGAAGCCGTTGATGATGTTGACGACACCCGGCGGCAGCAGGTCGGACACCAGGCTCATCCAGTAGTGGATGGAGGCCGGGGTCTGTTCGGCGGGTTTGAGGACGACCGCGTTGCCCGCCGCGAGCGCGGGCGCCAGCTTCCACGTCGCCATCAGGATGGGGAAGTTCCACGGGATGATCTGCGCGACGACACCGAGCGGCTCGTGGAAGTGGTACGCGATGGTGTCCTCGTCCACCTCGCTCAGCGACCCCTCCTGCGCGCGGAGGACTCCCGCGAAGTAGCGGAAGTGGTCGATGGCGAGCGGGATGTCGGCGGCCAGCGTCTCGCGGACCGGCTTGCCGTTCTCCCAGCTCTCGGCCACCGCGAGCTGTTCGAGGTTCGCCTCCATGCGGTCGGCGATCTTCCGCAGGACGTCCGCGCGTGCGGTGGGAGAGGTACGGCCCCAGGCGGGCGCGGCGGCGTGCGCCGCGTCCAGGGCACGCTCCACGTCCTCGGCCGTGCCACGGGCGATCTCGGTGAAGGGCTGGCCGTTGACCGGGCTGGGGTTCTCGAAGTACTGGCCGCGGGCGGGCGGCACGTACTCGCCGCCGATGAAGTGGTCGTAGCGGGCCTGGTAGGAGACAACTGCGCCGTCGGTGCCGGGCGCTGCGTAACGGGTCATCTTGCTGGCCTCCCGGGGAAGGCTGCCCGCCGTTGGGCAGCTCTCGCCCGGAGAGTAGGAGCACGGACGTTGCAGATACGTTGCGTGAGGCGCCCGGTGCGCTCAGCTCGCCTGCCCCGCGTCCGTCAGCTCCGTGTCCAGCTCCCGCAGGCGGGCGAGAACCGGTGGGGTCGCCCGTACCTGCGCCAGCGCGCGCCACACCGGCAGATCGTCCTCGCCCCACGGACTGTTCGCCCAGTCGCTCAGGAGGTCGGGATCGCGGCGTGCGATCAGCGCCGCCCGCAGCTGATCGGCGAGCCTGCGCCGCAGCCGCGCCACGGCAGGGGCCTGCGAAGCGGGCAGGAGCGGGCCCGCGTACGCGGCGGCGGCCGCGGTGACCGCCCCCGAACCGAGCCGCCGCTCGACGGCGTCGACATCCGACTCGACCGGCACCGCGAGCCGGTAGGGGCGCGATCTCAGCAGCTCCGGCCCGAGGAGGCGCCGCAGCCGGGCCAGCTCGGCCCGCAGTGTCACGGGCGTCACCGACTCGTCCTCGTACAGCGCGCACAGCAGCTCGTCGCCGGTCAGTCCCTCCGGGTGGCGGGCGAGCAGGAGGAGCATCTCGCTGTGCCTGCGGCTCAGCCGCACTTTGCGGCCGCCGATCAGCACCAGCGCCTCGTCACGGCCGAGCGCGGTGAGCCCCACGGTGTCGCCGGCCCGCACCGGCGGCGCCAGCAGCGCCAGCTGTGACTCCGCCGCCCGGGCCACCGCCTGCACGAAGGCCAGACTGTGCGGATGCGCCAGACGGTCGCCCCCGGTGATGTCCACCGCCCCGAGCAGCCGCCCGGTACGGGGATCGTGCACCGGAGCCGCCGCGCACGTCCACGGCTGGACGCGCCGGATGAAGTGCTCGGCGGCGAACACCTGCACCGGCCGGTCCACCGCCACCGCCGTACCCGGAGCGTTCGTCCCCATCGCGGACTCCGCCCACCGCGCGCCCGGCACGAAGTTCATCCGCCCCGCCTTCTGCCGGGTCGCGGGGTGTCCCTCGACCCAGAGCAGCCTGCCGTGCGCGTCGCACACCGCCAGGAGGTGTTCGCCGTCCGTCGCGAACGTGCCCATCAGCTCGCGGAACAGCGGCATCACCCCGGCCAGCGGATGCTCGGCCCGATACGAACCGAGGTCACCGTCGGTGAGATCCACCGCCGCGCCGGTGTCCTCCGGGCTGACCTGGGCCCTGGCCGATCGGCGCCACGAGTCGGCCACCACGGAGCGCACGGGCCGCGTGACCGTCCCTGCCTCGGTGAACCTCTCGTGGGCGCGTCGCAGTATCCGCACCCGTTCGGCAGGATCTGCGCCGGCCTCCAGGGCCACCCATGGTTCGGTCAACTCGGCCTCCCGAGACGGCGATGCGGTGCAGCCATCGTCGCCCCGAGAGCGTGCCCCGACAAGCACCCCGACGAGCACCTGACGAGCACCTGACGAGCACCTCGGAAAGCGCCCCGACGAGCGCCCCACCGAGCGCCACGGCTTCAGCCGGGCGGCATCAGGCCGAGTTGACCAGGCGGATGTAGCGCGTCCAGTCCCAGTGCGGGCCCGGATCGGTGTGGTTTGCGCCGGGCACTTCGACGTGGCCGAGGATATGTTTGCGGTCCTTGGGAATGTCGTACTTATCGCAGATGGCCGCGGTCAGCAGCGCCGACTGCTCGTACATCGCGTCGGTGAAGTACTCGGGTTGATCCACCCATCCCTCGTGCTCGATACCGATGCTGCGGGTGTTGTAGTCCCAGTTCCCCGCGTGCCAGCCGACGTTGCGCTCGCGGACGCACTGGGCGATGCGGCCGTCCTTGGAGCGCACCACGTAGTGCGCCGAGACCTTCTTCGCCGAGTTCTGGAAGATGGCGAGCGTGTCGGCGTAGGTCTCCTGGGTGACGTGGACGATCACGTAGTCGACTGGGTAGGTGGCGGGGCGGTTGGCGGCCGTGTAGTTGGAGGTGCTTGCCGGGACCCATTCGGCGAGGGGGTAGTCGACTGCCCGGGCGCCGGCGGTGGCGCGGGTGGCGGGGAGGAGCGCGGCGGGGACGGCGGCCAGGGCCGCTCCCTGCAACAGCGCACGCCTGCTGGGGAATCGTCTTGCTCGATCCATGGCCGTCCTGCCTCTCGGTGGGGGGAAAGCTGGACTTCTCAGTGGGGCAGCAGCGTGGCCGCCTCTCGCAGCCGCGCGTGCAGCCCTCGGTGAGTCTCGCGCGCCGGCAGCCACTCCTTGCGGAGCTTGGCCACGCAGGTGTAGTTGGTGTCGCAGACGTTGGCGAGCGGCGACTCGACGGTCTGCGTCGCGAACTGGTAGGCGTCCAGCTCGCTGAAGCCGTAGTCGCGCACCAGCCACTGCACCAGGTCGAGTTGCGATATTCGGAAGGCGTCCTCAAGGGGGCGTGCCGAGCCGGTGGAGATGATGTGGGTGTCGGACTCCAGGCGCGGCCAGGGAGTGCTGATCCCCTTCAGGAGTTCGACGATCACGACGGTGTTCATGGCGCACTCGACGGCGACCCCGCAGGTCTCGCCCTCGCCCTGCCGTGCGTGCCCGTCACCAAGGCTCAGGAGCGCGCCCTCCACGTTCACTCCGAGATAGCAGGTGACCCCGGCCCGCATCTCGGGCGTGTCCATGTTGCCGCCGTGCGCGTCGGGTACCAGCGCCGAGCGCACCTCCAGGTTGGCCGGTGCGACGCCGACCGTGCCGTGCATCGGATCCATCGGCAGCGCGATCTCGAAGTCGCCGTCACGCGCGCTGAAGTGCGCGGTGCGCCGGTCGCGGTCGAGTTGCCATATCCATACGGTCTCGGGCAGCGGCGGCTGGAGCGATGCGGTGGTGTGGGTGGAGGTGAGGGCCCCGAAGAGCGGGACCGTGGTGGACGCCGCCCAGTCGCGGGCGGGTTCGATCGATACGAAATGCACGGCGATGGTGTCGCCGGGCTCGGCGCCCTCGACGTGGAAGGGGCCGGTCTGCGGGTTCAGGTACGGGAACTGGCAGACCTCGGACACCAGGTCCTTCTCGGAGCGCACGTTCCCCGCGAAGCAGTCTTCCGTGAACAGGTCCAGGACCGTACCCGGAGCGATCCGTGCCACGGGAGGCGCACCGCCGAACGTCCACGCGTACTGGCCCGGTTCGGGCCGCACGGTCAGGATTCGTGGCTGACTCATGGCAGGGCTGCTCCGCTCTCTCGCTCGCTGGGGAAGCCGGAGGCCGCGTACGGCCCGATGGCTCCGCAACGCGGCAGCCCCGGACTACTTGCCCTCGACACCTGAATCCCCCGATCCATGCGGACACGAAACCGCCGGCAGGGCGATGATGTCCCGCGCCAATTACGTTACGGCGCAGGCAGGTTGAGGCGGAAGAGCTCGATCTGAATCTGTGTACAGCACCGTGACTGTGGATAACACGGTCACCCTTGAGGGGGACGGGCACGGGCTGAAGGGGACGGCCATGGGCTGGGGGACGGGCATGGGCGAGGAGCGGCGTGGCTGCGGGGTCAGCCCAACGCGGCGGCCCCGACAGCGGCCTGTTCCTCGGCGCGAGCCGTGGCGGTCCCGGCCTCAGACGTGTCGCCGAGCCGATCGGCCAGCCGGGCACGGGCCCGCCAGTTGTAGGGGCAGATGGGACGCAGGTTGATGCGTTCGCTGAGCAAGGTGCGCGCCAGATCGTGCCGGCCGGAACGGATGGCCGCCTCCACCAGCGTGCGCTGGACGGCGTCGCGCTGGGCGTGGCTGCCGCCGAAGGAGTTGAGGTCATAGCGGATCGGGGCGAGCAACTCGACCACGCGGGCGTACTGCCGCTGCCGGTAGGCGATGAGCGCGCGGCACACCGGGATCCCGATCTCGCGTGTCATCGCGTGGTTCGACACGACAGGATCAGTCCGGTCGAGCCACTGCTCGCGGTCCTTCACCAGCCGTTCTGCATCGGAAAGCCGCCCGGCTCCCGCGTACGCCATCACGGCATGGACGTCGTTGAAGGCGTAGTAGGCGCCGTCCTCGCGCCCTGCCCACGCCTCGGCGAGCGCCGCCCACCGGGGCTCGACCTCGATGTCGGCCAGGAGCAGCCGCCACAACAGGGCCGAGGCGTCCAGGAGTTCCATGGCAACGGGCTGCGATGCCTCGTTGTGGAGCGTGCTGTCGTAGACGCCGAGGACTCGTTCGACGCTCCCCGCCTCGAGCGCGTACAGGGCGTAGTGCCACGCGTTGTGGACGGAGAGGTAATTGCCCTCGGCCCAGTCCTCGGTCCGTGCGTCCAGGTAGCGGATCCCCTCGCCGAACAGCCCCCGCATCTCGTACGTGTGGACGACGGCATGGATGCCCCACACGTCCCGCGGATGCCGTTCGACCGCCCGCAGCCCGATCTCCTCGGCGTGCCCGTAGTGCCCCGCCTCTTCGAGGCCGAAGGCGTACATCCCCAGCAGCGGGCCGTAGTGCGGGTCGTCGCTGTCCCACGCGGAGAGCGCGCCGCCGATCCGGTCGCGCAGCCGCCGGGCGTCGCCCGTGAAGAAGTCGATCTGGTGACCGACGGCGAGGGCCAGGGCGTCGCGGGGGAACGCGGTGCTGACCTCGCCGAGGATCTCGCCGGCGCGAAGCATGTCCCCGTCCAGCCACGCCTCGGCAGCCGCCGCGTGCATCTTCTCGCGAGGCGAGAGCCCGGCAAGATCGACGGCGCCCCGGAACGCGCCGAAGGACCGCCGGGCCTCGGCGGCTTCCTTCTCCTCGGTGCCAAGAAGCCCGAGATAGGCGCCGAAAACGTGCGCCATCGCCGAATCGGGAGACGCCGCCACCATCGCCTGCGCCTCGTCGGCGACTTCCCCACGGAAGAACAACAACGCGTCGAGCGCCCGCTCATAGTGGCGCGCGGCTTCGTCCCCGGTGCCACTCAGGACGTGAGCGTGTCGGTCCGTTTCCATCGCAGTCCCCTCTCCCGTCGGCTTCGTCCAGTCTCGCGATTCCGTGCGCACGACACGAGGGCGACGGCGCTCGATTCACCGGAACGACACAGTGCCGCGACGCGCTGCGGCCGTTCCTGAGCCACGGATCCGTCACGGCTGCTTCCCCGAAGGCGTGCTCCAGCCGATTGCAGCGGCCAGCAGGGCGACGGCCGGTATCAGCAGCAGCGCCGTTCTGCTTCCCTCGCCGGCCGCGACGTGTGCGAACACCGCCGCGCCCACCGCACCACCGACCATGTCTAGGCTGCTCAGCCAGGACATCGTCTCGGTCACGCGTCCCTCCGGGGCGAGGTCGCCGCCCCTCGTGCGCAGCGCCGCGAAGGTGCAGCCGATCGCAAGGCCGGCCAGCGGGCAGACCGCGAGCACCGCAAGAGGCGACATCCCCGCGGCCGGCGTCAGCGCAGCGGTCCCTGCCGCGAACACGCCGAGCAGTACGGAGATCTTCGGACCGCGGGACAGCAGATTCGGTACGGCGCCCAGGGCGAGGCTGCCCAGAACACTGCCGACGGACAGGACACCCAGGTACAGGCCGGTGAACCCGGCCGCGTGGTACTCCCGTGCGTAGAGCGGCAGCACTACGTCGACCGCGGTCACCGTCATGACGAAGAGGGCGTCCGCGGCCAGCAGACGTCGCAGGGGAGCCGATGCCAGAGGGCCGAGCCAGTGCCCGGGCCGCGTGGAACGCAAGGGCGGATGCGGCGAGTTGACCAGCAGGCCGACTGCGGCGGCCGTCAGCACCGCCACGACTGCGAAGGGCGCCACAGGTGAGACCGAAAGGCTCAGCCAACCGGCGAGCACAGGACCGGCGATCAGCGCGGTGCCCATCATCGACGAGTCGAGAGCCATCGCGGTGGCCAGCGTCCCGGAGTCCGCGGACCGGTGCCACACCGACCGCATCATGACGGCGACCGGCGGGGCGCTCGCCCCCATGGCCGCGGCGAGCGCCAGGACCACAGGCAGGGATCCGCTGCCGCGCACCGCCAGGACCAGTGCAAGGGTGGCCGTCAGATACCCGGCAAGGCAGCCAAGCAGGACCGGAGGGACGGCGCACCGGTCGATGAGCCTTCCGCGCAGGGGAGCGGTGGTGCCCTGGCCCACCGCCAAGGCGCTCACCGCAAGGCCCGCGGTGCCGTACGAGTGATCGCGGCCGACCAGGAGCAGCAGGCTCAGACCGACCATGCCGGGCGGCAGTTTCGACGCCATGCCGACTGCGGCGAGGCGCCAGAAGTCCGGTAGGTCCATCAGGTCCCGGTAGCCGGCAAGGAATCGGCGTGGTGCGACATCAGCCGTTTCGGCGCGGATCGCGTCGTGACGTACCACTACCGAGGAATTCGGGCGCGTACGGCCTGGACCGCCCAGTGGAGTATCGGTGCCAGACTCTCCGGCGCGGACCACCCGTTGATCACCGCGAGCAGGGTGAGGTACCGGTCCCTGCGGGGGTCGTCCATGGTTTCCAGGCGGGTCACCAGACGATCGCGAAGGGCGCTGTCGTCGGGGAGGCCGAGGATGTGCGCGTAGTGCCCCGCGAGTGCCGTGACGATGGGCTCGGCTTCGGGCGAGGTGGGATCGATGCCTGCCGTGACGGCCGGTGTGACCTGTGCCCGGACGGCCTGGGCGAGGACGCGTGGCAGGCCGGTGCTGTCGTCCGGGGCGCGGTCGGCCGCCAGGTCTCTGGCCATGCCCTGCATGGTGGAGCGGAATTCCGGGTCCTGGAGCATCCCGGCCAGCTCCACCCATGCCTCGACCTGCTCGGTCTTGGGGTCGTCGGGCAGTTCGGGAGTGAGGGAGCGGGTGACCGCGGCGAAGGAAGGGTGGTCGTACAGGCCGTCGAAGACGGCGGCCAGGAAGTCGTCGATCAGACGTTGGCGTTCGTCTTCGGAGAGCTTGGCCAGTTTGTGCATGAGATCCAACTCCTCAGGGGTGGAGCCGCGTCTGGCCACCGCTGTCAGGACCGCGCGCCGCAGCCGCAGCACGCGGATCTGCACCTCCAGGGCGTCCGCGTGCGCCGCGGCCACCTCGGGCAGCGAGACCTCCCGGTCCACGACCTTTCGGATGGTGGGAAGGTCCAGGCCCAGGTCACGCAGGGTGCGTACGAGGTCGAGGCGGGCGACGGCATCGGTGCCGTACAGGCGGTAGCCGGCCGGGCTGCGGTCGGCGGGCGGCACGATTCCCGCGTCGGAGTAGAACCGGACGGTCTTGACCGTCAGTCCGGTCCGCCGCGCCAGATCACCGATCGAATAGAGCGTGTCGCCGTTCATGCCCCCACCTTCATGTCTCCCCCTACTGGAGACTCAAGCTCCGTCGCCAATGGGGACAGAGTGCAGCGTTTCTTGCTTGCTCACCGGTTTCAGGACCGCGAGCAGATGCTGGATCGCGGGGGACAGCGGCCCCGCCCGCACGGCGAGGCTGACGGCCGAGCGCGCGCCGAGCAGCGGACGAAAGGCGATACGGCGGGCCGGGGGCAGTTCACCCACGATGTCGAAGACGGTCCAGGACGCAGCGCCGCCCGCTGCGTCCGTGGCGATCGCCGCCAGAGTCTCTTGCAAGGTGGTGAAGTGCGGTCCCGCCGGTACGTCGACGGCCGAGTCCCGCAGCAGCCCCGTCACCAGATCGTGAAACGCGGGATTGCGGTCCCGTGGCGCCAATCGCAGCGGCAGACCCGAGAGATCGGCGGGCTCGAGGCGGGGCAGGGCTGTCAGCGGATGCGTCACGGGCAGCGCGACGAACAGCGGATTGTCCCAGACCCGCACCGTCGTCAGGCCCGGCAGCGGCCCGTCGCCCCGGACGAGCGCGGCATCCAACTCGCCGCTCCGTAGTGCGTCGATACGCCGCTCACGGGCGTCCTGGACCAACCGGACCCGAAGCCCCGGAACCCGGTCGGCCAGCGCGTCGAGTGCCGGATGCACCCGTTCCGCGAACGCCCTGGCGGTACCGAGCCGCAGCACACCCTGCTCGCCGGAGACGATCTCGGCGGCCACCTGGCCCACGTGCGCGGCGGCGGCCAAGGCGGCCCGTGCCTCCGGCAGCAGCCGTTCCCCGGCAGCGGTCAGACCCACTCGACGGGTGGTCCGGTCGAAGAGGCGTACGCCCAGCTCCCGTTCCAGACGGGCGATCTGCTGGCTCACCGAGGCCTGCACGACGTGCAGCCGCCCGGCCGCCCGGCCGAAGCCGCCCTCGTCCGCGACCGTCACGAAGTACTCGAGCTGTCGAAGCTCCATGCAGGCGCCCCTCCCGCGATCAGTCCGCACCCTCGCCCATTCATCAGCGCAAGTGATCACTGTCTTCATGAACGGCTTCTTGGACGCGCTGAGTTCCCGCGATGGACTGGCCTTCACGCACACGATCACGACCACCACCACGGCACCGGAGGAGTACGAGATGGAGCGCACCCCGCAGGCCCTGATCGTCCACGAACGAGACGCGGAAGAAGTGCCCTTGCCCGGAGGCGGCCGGTTCCGGCTGCTGGAGGACAGCCGGGCGACCGGCGGTCTTCTGGGCGCCAACCGGCTCGCCCTGCCCGCCGGCGCCGACGGCACGCGTCCGCACCACCACCGCCTGTCCACAGAGCTCTTCCATGTGCTCGACGGAACCATGGAGTTCCTGCTCGACGGCGCCGTGACGGCCGTGGGCAAGGGCGGTCTGATCGTGGTGCCGCCCGGCACGGTGCACGCCTTCGGAGCGTCGGCCGACGGCCCGGCGGAGTTCTTCGCCGTGCTCACTCCGGGGATCGAACGGTTCGGCTACTTCCGCCAGCTGGGGCGCATCGCGCGAGGCGAGGCAGGCTGGGACAGCATGGACGAACTGCACGACAAGTACGACGTGCACTTCGTCGGGGGACCGCAGTGGCGCTGACGAGGGGAGAGTCCCCGGAATCGGTGCACAGGGAGTCGGCCTGCAGACAGACGGACCATAAGAAGAGGCCCAACAGCCACGTGGTGCGCCGCGGACGGACAGAGAGGCGCCGCTAGCCGGCCGCCCCCGCCGGATCGTCGAGCACCGCCCGTACGACCGAGTGCGCGGCCCCCAGCAGCGGGCCGTCGGACCCCAGCCCGGAGACCGCGACATCGCAGGTCGTGCCCGCCGTGCGGCCCCTCAACTCGCCCTCCAGCGACGGCAGCAGCCAAGGAGCGAGCCGCGACAGGGCCCCGCCGAGCACCACCGACCGGGGATCGAGCAGATTCACCGCGCCGGTGAGCGCGATGCCCAGTGCGGCCCCGGCATCCTGCAGTGCCCTGCGTACGTCCTCATCGCCCCGCGCGGCGCGCTCCGCAAGGAGCCCGACACGATCGGCGCCCGGATCGAGGCGTGCCGCGCGCAACACGGCTTCCTCGCCCGCGTACTGCTCCAGGCAGCCGCGGCCGCCGCACGGACACGCCGGGCCGTCCGGCCACACCGGCACATGCCCCAGCTCGCCCGCGAAGCCACGGGTCCCGCGCAGCAGCAGCCCGTCGACGACCAGGGCGGCGCCGATACCGATCTCCGCCGATACGTGGAGGAAGTCCTGCGGTACCTCGTGGCCGAGCCACAGCTCGGCCAGGGCGCCGAAGTTGGCTTCGTTGTCCACCGCCAGCGGCAGCCCGCCCGGAAGCAGTGCGCCGAGATCGACGTCCTGCCAGTCGAGGTTGGGCGCCCGGACCACCGTCGCCGTGCCGCGGGCGACGAGGCCCGGTACGGCGATGGCCAGTCCGGCCGGGCGCAGACCTGCCTGGCGGGCCTCGTCGCTCACCTGCCCGATCAGCGCGACGAGTTCCTCGATGACCGGTCCGGGGGCGCGTCCCCGGTTGTCGCCCTGGCGCACGGCACGCGCGCGTACCTCTCCGCGCAGGTCGACCGCGCACACCGAGAGATGGTCGACGCCCACTTCGGCGCCGATGCCGGCCGGTCCGCTCCCGCTGACCGCGAGCGCGGATCCGGGGCGCCCCACCTTGTTGCCGGGGCGCTCGGGGCCCAGCTCGTCCAGGAGCCCGGAGCGGATCAACTCGTCCACCAGGGTCGAGACGGCGGCCCGCGTCAGCCCGATCCGGGTGGCCACGGCGGCACGGGACAGCGGCCCGTGCGCCGCCACGGCGTGCATGACGCGCGCGAGGTTGCGGCGGCGCATCCCCTGCTGGGTGTCGGGCAGCGGAGCTCCGGTCGTCCCCCGGCGCGCGTCGTGCGGTGGTGCGGTCATGCCCCCGTCAGTCCCTGTTCTTCCGTCCTCACGGCCGTTGGTCCTCCTGGCCGGTGGCGCCGATCAGCGGCGCCGCGTCGGAGACTACCCCGGCGATCCGGGCGAGCGCCGATTCGTCCCGCTCCACAGGGGGCAGTACGGGCCCCTCGGCCGTACCCCAGCGGCGTGCGACAGCCGCGGGATCCTCGCCCGTGAGGAGGCCGGCGGCCTGGGCGGCGGCGCCGAGCGCGACCAGTTCCTTCGCCTCGGGTACCTGAACGGCTCGTCCGGACAATCGCCGCACGGTGTCCTGCCAGGCCGTGCCACGTGCCCCGCCGCCGATGAGCAGGAGCGGAGCCGAACGGTCCGCGTCCGTGTCCAGGACGAGGTCGAGGGCGCCGAGCAGCGAGTGCACGGCCCCGTCGTAGGCAGCCTGCAGCACCTGTCCCGGGGTCGTGTCGTGCTGCAGCCCGTGCAGCAGCCCCGAGGCGTGCGGAAGGTCAGGGGTGCGCTCGCCGTCCAGGTAGGGCAGCAGAGTGACGGCGCCGCCCGCCTCCACCGCCTCTCGATCGAGGCTGAGGAGTGCGGCCACCCGGTCCACGGCCTGGGTGCAGTTGAGGGTGCAGGCCAGCGGCAGCCAGTCGCCGCGTGCGTCGGCGAACCCGGCCACCGTCCCCGTCGGGTCCGCGGGGCGCCTGCCGGAGACCGCGTAGACGGTGCCCGACGTTCCCAGGCTCAGCACCGGGGTGCCGGGGAGCAGGCCGAGTCCGAGCGCGGCCGCCGCGTTGTCGCCGGTGCCGGGGGCGACCAGCGTGCCCTTGGAGAAGGGCAGTTCGCCGCCTGTGCGCACGGTGCCGGCGACCTCGCCGGGGCGGACCACGCGCGGCAGGAGTTCGGGGTCCAGGCCCACCAGTCCCAGGATCTCCTCGTCGTACGCCTCTGTCCCCGATGCCCACCACCCCGTGCCGGAGGCGTCGCCCCGGTCGGTCGTGCCGGATCCCGTGAGGCGTTCGGTGAGGTAGTCGTGGGGGAGTCGCACGGCCGTGGTGGCACGGGCTGCTTCGGGCTCGTGCTCGCTGAGCCAGGCCCACTTGGTCACCGTGAAGGAGGGCCCCGGCACGCTGCCGACGCGCTCGGCCCACGCCTTCGGGCCCCCCAGGCGGTCCACCAACGAGCGGGCCTGCTCCGCCGAGCGCACGTCGTTCCACAGCAGCGCGGGCCGCACCGGCCTGGACTGCGCGTCCAGCGTGACGAGCCCGTGCTGCTGCCCGCCGACCGAGACTGCGGCGGCCTCGCGTGCCGCGTCGCCGCACTGATCGAGCGCCGAGCGCAGGGCGTTCCACCACTCCTCGGGGTCGCTCTCGCGGGCGGTGCCCGAGCTGACGCGGTGCGGGGCCTGACCGCTTGCCACCACCCTGCCCGTGGCGGCGTCGACGACCAGGACCTTGGTGGACTGCGTGGAGCTGTCCACGCCGACGACGAGGGGCCCGTCGGCTGCTGGCGCTGATGACATCGGGGGTCTCCGTTCCCGCGGCTCTTTCCGGGCTCGCCCGGACTTCTTTCCGTCCGACCTTCCCAGGGATGCTTCCGGATACTAATTTGTTAAGTGCCATGACGAAATAGTCGCGGCAGATGCACATCCATGGGCACGCAGGGTGCCCGCGTCGGCCGCACGGCCGTGCACCAGTCATCCAGGGAGCCGCACATGTCGTACCAACCCACTCCTGAGGACAAGTTCACCTTCGGCCTGTGGACCGTCGGCTGGCAGGGAAGGGACCCGTTCGGCGACGCCACAAGGGAGGCCATCGACCCGGCCGACTCCGTGCGTCACCTGGCCGAACTGGGTGCCTACGGAGTGACCTTCCACGACGACGACCTGATCCCCTTCGGCGCTTCGGACACCGAGCGCGAGTCGCACATCAAGCGATTCCGCCAGGCGCTCGACGCGACGGGCCTCGTCGTGCCGATGGCGACCACCAACCTCTTCACCCACCCCGTCTTCAAGGACGGCGGCTTCACCGCCAACGACCGGGACGTGCGCCGCTACGCGTTGCGCAAGACGATCCGCAACATCGACCTCGCGGTGGAACTGGGCGCCCAGACCTACGTCGCGTGGGGCGGCAGGGAAGGCGCGGAGTCCGGCGGGGCCAAGGACGTGCGTGTGGCGCTCGACCGCATGAAGGAGGCCTTCGACCTGCTCGGCGACTACGTCACGGAGCAGGGCTACGACCTGCGCTTCGCGATCGAGCCCAAGCCGAACGAGCCGCGCGGCGACATCCTGCTGCCCACCGTCGGGCACGCCCTGGCCTTCATCGAGCGCCTGGAGCGCTCCGAACTCTTCGGCGTCAACCCCGAAGTGGGCCACGAGCAGATGGCCGGCCTCAACTTCCCGCACTCCATCGCCCAGGCCCTGTGGGCGGGCAAGCTCTTCCACATCGACCTCAACGGCCAGACCGGCATCAAGTACGACCAGGACCTGCGCTTCGGCGCGGGCGACGTGCGCAGCGCCTTCTGGCTGGTCGACCTCCTGGAGAGGGGCGGTTACGAGGGACCGCGGCACTTCGACTTCAAGCCGCCGCGCACGGAGGACTACGCGGGCGTGTGGGCGTCGGCGTCCGGCTGCATGCGCAACTACCTCATCCTCCGGGAGCGCGCTGCCGCCTTCCGCGCCGACCCGGAGGTCCAGGCGGCCCTGCGGGCATCCCGCCTGGACGAGTTGTCCCTGCCGACCGCCGAGGACGGCCTGTCCGGGCTGCTCGCCGACCGCAGCGCCTTCGAGGACTTCGACGTGACGGCCGCCGCCGACCGCGGCATGGCCTTCGAGCACCTCGACCAGCTGGCCATGGATCACCTGCTGGGGGCGCGGGGCTGACCGGAGGCGCTTACTCCGGAGGCATCAACTTTCGCACAGGGGTCGCATCTTGACCCTTTCGAGGCGACTCTTGACGGTATGGCCATGCCGCCCGTACCGCCGCCGCCCTCTCCTCCGCCGGGTGACCCGCCGCCTCCGGGCGACGGGGGCTTCGGCCCGCCGGGGGGAGGGTACGGCCCGCCTCCCGGGGGCGGGTACGGGCCGCCGCCGGACGGCGGGGGATGGCCTCCTGGCGGCGGCGGTGTACCTCCCGGCGGAGGCGGGGTGCCCCCTGGCGGGTGGCCGCCTCAGCCGCCGCCGGGAGGGCCGTCGGGGCGGAGCAGGGGGTTCGTCGTGCTCGCCGTGCTCGTGGCGATCGGTGCCGTCGTCGCGGTGTTCCTGGTCGTCAGCAGCGGCGACGGCTCCGGCGACGACAAGGGCCCCTCCGAGAGCAGCAAGAGCCCGGACGGCAAGCCCACCCCGTCGCTGAGCATCCCGTCGAAGATTCCTTCGGAGCTCCCTTCCGAACTCCCCTCCGAGGTGCCCTCGGAAGTGCCTTCGAACCTGCCCACCGACCTGCCGTCGGACTTCCCCAGCGATCTGCCGAGCGACCTGGATCTCCCCGATCCCGTCACGCACGGACAATGAGAGCTCTTGTACGGACAATGAGGGCTCTTTAATGAGGGCTCTCGTTCAGATGCCCTTCGGCAGCCGTACGTACGTCACCGTGGTCTCCGCGTTGCTGTCCACGAGCCGGCCGTCCTTGTCGAAGGCCCCCGCCCCGTCCGTCATCCCGAAGTCGTTGTCGTTGATCAGGGCGAGGGTGTGACTGTTCACGCGGGCCACGCCTTCGATCTTGTCGGGAACACCGTCGAGGCCGCCCAGGTCGACCAGAAGACGCTTCTTGAGGACCGGCACTCCGGAGGCCGCCGGATCGTCGAGCTGCTCCAGGGAAGGCCTCGTGGCGGCGTCGTCCCAGCGCTCGCCCAGGATGTCGGCCCGGCGGTCCAGCTTCACCGTCTGCAGCCGCGCGGCCTTGTCGGTGCGCTCCTCCACGAGGAGCCGGTCACGGCCGACGGCCACCACGGAGGAGATCTTCAGCTCGGACGTGTCGTCCTCGCCCGGGTCGACGACGCCCACCGCGTCGAAGCGGTAGGCGTACTCGGCGGTGACCGCCTGCTTCTTCGGCGAGAAGCGCAGCAGCCGCGCCGTCCGTGACGCTTCACCCGCGTCCTCGTCGGGGAGAGACAGCGGGCTCTGCACCGCCATCACCAGGTCACCGCCAGGCAGCTGGGCGAGCCCCTCGAAGCCGCGGTTGCCCTTGCGGTGCAGCAGCACGCCGGGCAGTGCCTCGACGACCGGATAGTCGGCACCCGACAGCTTCAGCCCCAGGGGGACGTAGCGCTTGAGCACCTTCCCGTGCGCGGAGACGTGGACGAGCGAAGGACCGTACTCGTCGACCAGCCAGAAGCTGCCGTCCTGCGCCCGCACGATGCCCTCGGTGTCCAGGCCGTTCGGGTCGTACGTCAGCGCCGTCTTCGCGTCGTAGGTGTACGGCGCCTCGTCACGCCCCTCCTGGTTGGGCAGCCCGGTGACGGGCTTCCCGGACGACGTCGTCAGGGGGAGCGCGTCGACGACCTTCACGGTGTCACCGGCCACGCGGACCTTCACGATCGCCGGATCGAAACCGGGGACGGGGAAAGTGCGCCGCTTCTTGCCGTCCACCTTGATCTGCCCGTTGGGCCCCCGGTCGGTGACCGTCCAGAACTCGCCCTTGCGGCCCGCCGGGTAGATGTCGCTGCCTATGCCGCCGAGATCCACACCGCGGTCGTCCTGCACCGTCCCGGGCAGCAGGGAGTTGCTGAAGGTGCCCAGGGGGACCTCGCCCAGCGTCGCCGTCGAGGTGATCCGGGCCGTCTTCTCCTTGCCGCCGGTCTGGGCGCCCGTGGCGGTCCCGGTCACCGCGATCGCGGCGAGCACGGCGAGGGGCACACCCGCGGCGACGGAACGGCGGACGCGACGCTTACGGGCGGCGTGCGGGGACATGGGTGCCTCCTGGGGCGCAAATGTTCGGTGACAGCGATCAGACTTCGCCGTCGCCGCGAACACAGGGAGGCAGAGAGGTGAACGTGAGGGGGCATGCTGACGGCGCCTCCAGCGAGGGGCAGGAGGCGCCGCCGTCACCCACAGGCCGGTCAGCGGTAGTTGGGCGCCTGGCCCTTCTCTTCCCCCTTCGTGTGGATCGCGCTGACGCTCTCAATCACTCCGGGGCCCTGTGGGGCGGGGGAGTCCAGTCGCGGTAGGCACCCCCTGAACCGGTGTGATCCACACTCGCGGATGTCATGCCCGCGCTCAATCGCTGGTCAGAGGGAGTGCCCGCGCCGGTGTTCCCGGCGTGTGCGGGAGCGGCATGGATGCGCCGGTGGTCGCGGTGCGCATTCCGGCCGGAAGGCGCGCTTCGGGGGCGTGAAGGCGCCGGGGGCGCGAACGCCTCCCTGCGGGCTGGGGGCTGCGGGCTGCGGCTGTGGTCGAGCCGTCTTCCCGGGTCCGGTGCGGGCGCGCGGGGAGCCCGCACCGGACCTGCCTGCCCTATTCGCCGCCGGTCGCCACGGCCAGTGCCGTCGCGGGGTCGTGGGCCGCGGGGCCGGCCGGGGCCCAGCGCCCGCGCTCCTTGCGGTAGGGCCACCAGCGGCCGTCGGCCCCGTGCCGCAGTTGTGCATCACTGCCGACCACGGTCCAGCGGTTGCGGGCCGCGCGCAGCCGCGGTCGCTCGTCCTCGTCCCAGGCCGCGTCCAGCGCCGCACGCGCGCGTGCCAGCGCGTCCGCCTCGGGGGTCCACTCCTCCTCAAGGACGGACAGCGCGGCCGGGCCTCCGTACTCCCAGGCACGCACGGCAAGGGCGAGCCCCTCCCGGCCGCGGCCGGCGGCGGCCGAGAGGCGCGCGGCCACCGCCGCGGGAGCCGCGGCGGCGAGGCGCACGGCATCCTCCTCCGGCGTCAGTTCCCTCTCGACCGGCTGCCGGTCGTGCCCGGGGGAGAGCGCCTCGGCCAGCATCCGGTGCGCCCCGGCGGCGGCCTGTGCCGCCAGGAACTCCAGTGCCGTCACATCGAGACCGGGCGCGGGCTCCGCCTCCGTGTCGAGCGCGGGCGGCAGACCCGGCTCAGGCGGCAGCGGAGGCAGGTCGGGCAGCGGGGGCAGGATGGTTCCCTCCGCGTACGCCTCGTGGGCGTCCACGCCCTCCAGGGCCCCCTCCTGCTCGTCCGCGGGCGTTTCCTCGGCCTCCGCCTGCGCCACACTGCGTACTTGCAGCTCGTCGAGGAGCTCGCGCTCGGCACGGCCGCGCATCAGGAACAGCACGAACGGATCCTGGTCGAGCAGCCGGGCCACCTGGTAGCAGAGCGCGGCGGTGTGCCCGCAGTGGTCCCACGCGTTGCAGTCGCACTGTGGCTCCAGATCGCCGATGCCCGGCAGGAGTTCGACACCCGCCGCTGACGCGTCCTCCACCAGATGCGGCGGCATCTCGCGGTCGAGCAGCGCCGCGATGTGCCCGGCCCGCTCGACGGCCATGCCCAGGAAACGGTCCCAGTCGTCTTCGCCGAGCTGCTGCAGCAGGACGTCGGAGCGGTGCGGGGTGCCGTCACGGTCCTTGACGACCGCCGTGATCCGTCCGGGGCGCACCGAGACCGCGCCGACGGCCCCCGCGCGCGCGAGCCTGCGTCCCGCCTTCAGCTGTGCGAGGTCCAGCGCCGTGTCCTCGAGCGCCTTCAGCCAGGCCTGGCCCCACCAGGTCTGCGCGAAGCCCCGCCCGTGCGCGGGTGGCAGCGCGGCGAAGGTGCGCTCGTGCTCGTACGCGCCCTCTCCGTGCGGCCCGTCCGCCTGATATCCGTCCGCGTGTGTGTCGCCGTTCGGCTCGTCGTACATGTCGCTCATCGCGTCCCCCCTCGCAGCTCCACCAGATCCGACAGTTCGGCGTCGGTGAGTTCCGTCAGTGCCGCCTCGCCGGAACCGAGCACCGCGTCCGCCAGCTCCCGCTTGCGCAGCAGCATCTCGGCGATGCGGTCCTCGATCGTCCCCTCCGCGATCAGCCGGTGCACCTGCACCGGCTGCGTCTGCCCGATGCGGTAGGCCCGGTCGGTGGCCTGCGCCTCGACGGCGGGGTTCCACCAGCGGTCGTAGTGCACGACGTGCTCGGCGCGTGTCAGATTCAGACCGGTGCCCGCGGCCTTCAACGACAGCAGGAAGACCGGGACTTCGCCTTCCTGGAAGCGCTCCACCATCGCCTCGCGCGCTGCGATGGGGGTGCCGCCGTGCAGGAACTGGGAGGGGGTGCCGCGCGCTGCCAGGTGCTGCTCGATGAGGCGCGCCATCTGGACGTACTGCGTGAAGATGAGCACGCTCGCGTCCTCGGAGAGGATCGTGTCCAGCAGCTCGTCGAGGAGTTCCAGCTTTCCCGAACGGCCCGCGATCCGCGGCTTGTCCTCCTTGAGGTACTGCGCCGGGTGGTTGCAGATCTGCTTGAGTCCGGTGAGGAGCTTGACGATCAGGCCGCGGCGGGAGAAGCCGTCGGCGCCGGAGATCTCCGCGAGGGTCTCGCGCACCACGGCTTCGTAGAGGCCCGTCTGTTCCGTGGTGAGCGACACGGCCCGGTCGGTCTCGGTCTTGGGCGGCAGTTCGGGTGCGATGCCGGGGTCGGACTTGCGCCTGCGCAGCAGGAAGGGGCGTACGAGCTGGCCGAGCCGCTCGGCGGCTGCCGGGTCCGTGCCGCCCTCGACGGCGTGGGCGTAACGGGTGCGGAAGGTGCCGAGTTTGCCGAGCAGGCCCGGTGTGGTCCAGTCGAGGATGGCCCACAGCTCGGAGAGGTTGTTCTCCACGGGGGTGCCGGTGAGTGCCACGCGCGCGCGTGCGCCGATGGTCCGCAGCTGTTTGGCGGTGGCCGAGTAGGGGTTCTTGACGTGCTGGGCCTCGTCGGCGACGACCATGCCCCACGGCGTGTGCGCCAGGCTGTCCGCGTCCAGTCGCATCGTGCCGTAGGTGGTGAGCACGAACTCGCCGTCGGCGAGGTCCTCCAGGCTGCGCCGGGCGCCGTGGAAGCGGCGTACGGGGGTGCCGGGGGCGAACTTCTCGATTTCGCGCTGCCAGTTGCCCATGAGGGACGTGGGGCAGACGACGAGGGTGGGGCCGGCGGACTCGGTGTCCGTCTGACGGTGCAGATGCAGGGAGATGAGGGTGATCGTCTTGCCGAGGCCCATGTCGTCCGCGAGGCAGCCGCCCAGACCCAGGGAGGTCATCAGGGCCAGCCAGTTCAGGCCGCGCAGCTGGTAGTCGCGCAGGTCCGCTGCGAGCGCTGCGGGCTGGCCCACGGGCTCCATTGCCTCGGGGTCCGCGAGGCGTTCGCGCAGGGTGGCCAGCCAGCCCGTGGGCTCGACGTCCACGCGGCGCCCCGCCACTTCGGTCGTGCCCGTCAGAACGGCGCTGAGGGCGTCGATCGGCGTGACCTTGTGGTCCTGCTGTGCGCGGGCGCGCCGGACCTCTTCGGGGTCGATGAGCACCCACTGGTCGCGCAGGCGCACGACGGGACGGTTGGCTTCGGCGAGCCGGTCGAGTTCCTGGCGGGACAGTTGCTGACCGCCCAGCGCGAACCGCCAGTTGAAGGAGAGCAACGCGTCGGCGGAGAGATACGACGGCGTGTCCGACGACAGCTTGTCCGGGTTCTTCGTGTCCTCGTCGGGCGGGCCGATGACCGCGCGGGCGGTCAGATTGCGCGCCAGCTCCCTGGGCCAGTGCACCTCGACACCCGCGGTGGCCAGCAGGCGGGAGCCCTCACCGAGGAGCGAGGTGACCTCTTCGTCGGCGAGCTCGACGGCATCGGGGACGGTGGCCGAGAGCAGCGGTGCGAGCGGCGGCCACGCGCGCGTGGCGCGACGCAGCGCGAGCAGGGCGTCCATCCGTGACCGCGGCCCGAAGCCCTGCCCCGAGGCGCCGGATCCGGCCCACACTTCGGCCGCGTCCGCGACGAGCGAGGGGTCGCTGACGCTGTGCATCTGCAGGACGGCACTGAACGGCAGCCGAGTTCCCTCGGGGTTGTCGGACATCAGGCCGGGCAACTCGACGCGCAGCGAGATCCGTACGCCGGCGTCGTGCCCGGCTGCGACGTCGGTGGCCCAGGGGCGCTGCTCGGGGATGTGCTGCGGTGGCGAAGAGGTGAAGGCCGCAGTGCCCGCCGCCAGCGTCGCGGCGGGAGTGCGCGGCAGTGTGTCGGCCACCGCGTCCAGGAACTGGCGCAGCAGCCGCTCGGGTTCGGGCAGCCGCAGCGGCTCGGAGCCCTCCAGCGGGAGGGCGTGTGCGGCCGGTGGCATCGCGGCGGCGAGGTCGCGCAGCCGGCGCAGGTCGTCGGCGCCCAGCGGGCCCGAACGCCATGCGTCGTGGTCGCTCGGCGTCAGTCCGGGCAGCAGCAGTCCGCGCGCGGCGAGTTGCAGCGCGAGCAGGCCCGCGGTGCCCCAGAACGCGGCCGTCGGGTGCGTTCCTGCCGCGGCACGCGCGCGTGTGAGGACCGGCAGGGCCGCGCGCACCGGGAGCAGCACCGCGGAGACGTCGCTGAGCTGTGCTCCGCCGTCGCCGGGGACCGCGATGGTCAGTTCTTCGACGGCGCCCGCGGAGCACGCGGGCGGCGCGTCTCCGTCGGGGCGCCAAAAAGCGATCCGGCCGGTGCGGGCCGGGTCGGCGGCCACGAACAGCACGGAGCAGCGGGACAGTTCAGAGATCTCGGAGGGTGAGGCGGCAGAGGGCCCGGGCACGGCGATAGCGCATTCCTCAAACTTGACTACTGGGTCTGGAGCGGCCGAGAGTACAGCACGTCACCCCGAAGGCGTGAGCGAACGCGCAGTGATCCGCGTCACGCCTGGGTGCGGGGGTGTAGGTAACCCCCCTCACGCGCGGTGCTGTCCCCCTGCGGAAGACGGGTGAAAGCGCCATGGTTGCCGCAGGTCACGGGCTCATACGTTGTGTCACGTCAGCCCGATCCAGTCAGAGACCGGAGACCTCACCATGTCCCAGGCCGCCGCAGCAGTCGCGGAGCGTTCCCCAGGCACCACTCCAAGGCAGCCCGCCGGGAGCGATTTCGCGCCGCTGCTGCGCACCGTCAAGGAGCAGGGGCTCCTGGGCCGGCGCACCGGCTGGTACGCGCGCACCATCGCGGTCAACGCCCTGGCGCTGGCCGCCGTCGCGACGGGCATGTTCCTCATCGGAGGCTCCTGGTGGGTGCTGCTCCTGGCGCCCGCCCTCGCCGCCCTGTGCGCCCGCACCGCCTTCATAGGCCACGACGCGGGACACTCCCAGATCACCGGCGACCGCGGCGTGAGCCGCGCCATCGGGCTCATCCACGGCAACCTCCTCCTCGGTATGAGTTCGGCCTGGTGGAACGACAAGCACAACCGCCACCACGCCAACCCCAACCACATCGACAAAGACCCCGATGTCGCCGCCGACGTCCTCGTCTGGACCAGCAAGCAGGCCAAGGTCCGCGTGGGCTTTCGGCGCTGGCTCACCCGCAACCAGGCCTGGCTGTTTTTCCCGCTGACACTGCTCCAGGGCGTCGCCATGAAGATCTACGGCTTCCAGGACCTGCGCCGCCAGGCCCCGCGCGAGCGCCTCATCGAGGGCCTGCTCCTGGTGGCGCACCTCGCGGGCTACGTGACGCTGCTGCTCGCCGCGATGCCGCTGGGCCACGCCCTTGCCTTCGCCGCCATCCACCAGGCCCTTTTCGGCCTGCACCTCGGCCTTGCCTTCGCGCCCAACCACAAGGGCATGGAGATGCCCGACCCCCACGGCGAGCGCTGGGGCCATCTCAGCCGCCAGGTCCTGACCTCGCGCAACATCCGCGGCAGCGCCCTGACCGACTGGTTCCTCGGGGGACTCAACTACCAGATCGAGCACCACCTGTTTCCGAGCATGCCCCGCCCCAGCCTGCGCCGCGCCCAGCCCCTGGTCCGCGCCCACTGCGCCGAACTGGGCATGCCCTACACCGAGGCCGGATTCATCGACTCCTACCGTCAGGTGCTGCGCCACATGTACGAGGTCGGCGAGCCGCTGAGGGTCGAGTAGCCGCGCGGGGAGCGGCGCGGCTCAGGGTTGCCTCAGGGTCGCTCCTCAGGGATTCATCAGGGGAGCAGACTGGAACCCTGGGCGGCCCGGGCCCGTTTCTCAAGACAGAGAGCGGCAACAGCCGCGAAGGAGGCGACGCACATGTCGAAGAACGCGAAGATCGCCGCAGGAGGTGTGGCGGCCGGCATCATCCTGCTGATCTGGCTGCCCTGGTGGGCCGCCCTCCTGATCGTGCTGGGAGTCCCGGCCGCGGCCTATCTGACACTCGATCCCGGACAGCGGCGCAGGCTGCGCCGCGTCTCCCGCAAGGAGCTCGGCCACTGACCCGGCACCCCGCAGGGGGCGCCGCACCGGTGAGCAGACGCTCGACGTACAGGGGCTGACGGCCGCTCCGCTCGTGGTCCTGCCCCTGGCGGCTCCGCGAGCGGAAAACCCGTTGCGCCCCCGCAGTTGCCGAGTGATCATTGCGCACATGACTTCCCGAGAGGAGGCCCAGCGATCCTTCGGTGATCGCTGATGGCCGCACACGAGGCGTCGCAGACGCCGTCCACCCAGCCTCAGCCCACTCCCGCGCCGCTGACACCGGCCTGGCTGCAGGCGCACTTCGACCCGCTGCCTTTCCCCGCCCGCATGAGCGCCCTGGCCCGCTATGCGCGAGCACTCACCGCGGACGCCTACGCGACACTCCGCGACTGCCTTGCCGCCGGCACCCCCGACGAACGGCACACCGGGCTTTTTCTCGCCGTCACCCGGCGAGATCTCACCACCATCAGCCGGGCTTTGACCGACCCGCTCCTGCGCCGCCGCGCCCTCGCCGCCGCCATCCGGCTTCCCGTGCCGGACGCGGCCCTGGAACAGCTCGCGTTGAGCGACATCCGGGCGGTGCGCCACGAGACCTACCGCGTCCTGCGCCTCAGTCGCCGCCGCACCCTCGCCGCACGCCTGCTGCCCGAGGTCCACCAACACTTCGGCGCCGGTGACGCCGCGCAGCTCCTGCCCGCATGCCCCGCCGCGACGACCGCCGCATGGCTGCCCCGACTCGATCCGCCCCCGGGCGTCCTGAACGCACTGACCCGCACCGCACCGCTCGCCGTCGCCGAGCTGCTCGCCACCCGCATCGAGGGCCGCGGCGACCGCGACCGTCGCGGCTTCACGGGCCGCTACCGCGCGGTGGCGAGCGCAGCCGCCGAACGCGACCCGGACGCCGGACTGCTGCTCCTGGCACGGGCGCCCGGACTCCTGACACCACGAGCGGCCCGCGCCCTGCTGCGCCGGCCGGCCAGAGTCCTGGACGTCCTGCGCGCGGCCCCACCGAACCAGGACGGCTCTCCCGGCGAACTCCCGCTCGGCGCCGGGGCACTGCCGCCCGCCACGCGGCGCGCCCTGCGCGAACTCCCGCCCGCCGACCTGATGGACCTCGCCCGTCGCTGCCCCGTGACCCAGCCACGCCACCGCGCGCCGGGGCGCCACGACATCGAGCCGGACAGCCTCCTTGCGATGCTGCCCGCACCGGAGCGCCGTCGCGTGGTCGAGGAACGCACCGCCCGCCGCCGGTCGGTGCGAAGCCTGCCCATCGCCGCCCTCACGGCCCTGGCGCCGGCCGACCGGGCGGCGCTCGTCATGCCCCGGGTGGAGCGCTGCTCGAGCCGGGAGTGGACGGCCAGCCGCCTGGCCGTGGCGCTCCCGCTCGCTCTGGGGGAACCGATACTGCGCGACCTGGCCGGGGAGCATCGCATCCACCAGCGCCTGATGGCCTGGCCCGCGTTGCTGGCGTGCGCCGAACTCGAAGGGAACCCGGACGACTTCGCACGGATCGCCGGGGACTGCGAACGGGCCTGGCACGATCAGGAGGAGGTGCGCAGGGCCGCCCTCCAGCAGCTCGCGGGAACACCCCCGCACCTGCTCGCCGCGCTGCCCGACCGGGTCCTGCGGGACGCGACGCTGACCACCGTCCAGTCCCGCGACTCCACCGTCCACACCCTGGCCCCCGCCGAGCGGCTGCTGCGCCGGGCCGCGGAGAGGGCCGCGGCGACGGGCCGACACGACCGCGCCGCCTACGCCACGGAGTTGCTCTGCCACGTCGTGTCCGACCCGCGCAGGCAGCACCCCGTCGCACCCCTGCGCATCGACCAGGAAGCGGCCCGTGCCCTATGGGCCGCGATGCCGCCGACCGCACCAGCGCGCCCCGATCTGCGTACGGCCGTCGCGGAACTCCTCGCCAGGCATCTGACCGCGCTGCCGGAACTCGACGCCCTGGTGCGCGCCCTGGCCCTGGAGTCCGACGATCCCGGCATCGCGGCCCGCGCGGCCGCCGCCTGGGCGGCACCGACAGAACTGCGGGAGCAACGCGCCGCCGAACTGATCGCCCGCGACGCCTCCTTCGCCTCGGTGCCGCTCATCCTGCGCACCCTCGCCACCCGGCGCACCGACCTGCTGGACGCCGTACTGCCCGCAGCAGCCGAGGGCCTCAGCGGCCGCGTACGCCCCCGCGCCGCCGCCTGGGCCCCCGGCCTGCATCCCGGCGTCACCGGCCGCTGGCTGCCCGCACAACGCCGCGCGTGGGACGAACACCACGCGCACGTGGCCGCCGACGAGCCGGCAGCCCTGCGCACCCGCGCCGACGCCGCAGCGCAGGTGCGCGACCCGGCGCTCCTGTCGGCCCTCGCGGAGACGGCACCCCAGCCCGTCGCCGCGGCGGCACTCGGCGCCCTGGGCCACGTCCCCGGTGTGGCCCACGACAGCACACCGCCCGCCACCGAGCCGCTCCTGGACGTCCTGCTCCGGCACGCCGCGACGGGCGGCGTCCGGGGCCGGGCCGCCATGGCATCGGTCCGCCGACTCCTGCACGCGGTGCCGGACTTGCAGGCGGTCGACCTGCTCGCCCCCGTGGCCTGCGCGCCCGATGCACCCGTCGGCTCCCGCAAGGAAGCCGTACGAGCCCTCGGCGCGCTCACCGGTGACGCCGCGTTCGCTGCCCTGGTGGCCGCCTGGGACACCCCGCGCCAACACCGCGACGTACGCGCCGTCGCGGCACGCCACCTCCTGGCCGCGATCGACCGCCCCGCCATCGCCGACCGCCTGGCCCGGGCGGCCGACGAACCCGCCGTACGCGAAGCAGTCGTCCACGCGCGCGTGGGACCCGTGCCCGAATCGGCGCGGGAACCCTACGCGAACTTCCTCGCACGCCTGGTGAGAGAGGGCGACAAAGAAACCGTCGTTGCCGCATGCCGTGCCCTGCCCGCCTGGATCACACCGGATTCGGCCGACGCCATGCGGGCCATCGCCGAGGTCGCCACGGACCCGGCGCGCCGCCGCAGGGAGTGGGCCGCGGCCGCACAGCAGCTGGCCTGCTTCCCCTCGGGGCCGGTCGGTGGGTCCATCCTCACGGCAGTCATCGGCCGGCTCCAGGACCGGGCCGTCACACCGGATCCGCAAGCGCGCGCCGACGTGCTGCGACGCCTCTCGGGCATCGGCGAGGCCTTGAACGTCCGGCGGGGCACGTCCCAGACGCTCCTCATCGCCGACACTCTGGCCCAGTCGATGCAGGCCGTGGGCTTGTACGCCGATGCGGCGGCCCTGGCCTGGGACACGTCGCTGGCGGCCGTCTACCTCGGCGAACACCACACGGGGCGCTGGGAACGGCTCCTGGATCTGGTCGAGGAACGCCCCGAACGGTTGCCCCTGGGGGGCGGGTTCCACCTCGAAGCTCCCACGCCACGCGCGCGTGCCGCCCTGCTCGCCGCCGCCCGTCTGCTGCGCGAGCGGGGGACACCGGTGGCCGGAGTGATGGCGCTCGCGCTGGTGCGCGTCGGCGGCCGGACCACGTCGTGGGACGAGACCTGGTGCGCCGAACTGATGGCCCTTCGCGACCACGCCGACCACGACACGGCCATGGCCGCGTTCCTGCTCGACCCCGACCCCGACCACAACCGCTGACGGGGACAGGGGCGCGGGGGATCAGGCGGGGCGTACGGCTATCTTGTCGAGCGCGTCCAGGAGCCAGGGGAGTTCGGGTCCGCGGCCCACCGGCAGCACCTCGCCGGGCTCCTCGTCCAGGAGCACGAACGCGATGTCGTCGGTTCTGGCGACCATGGACCAGCCAGGGCCGTCGGCACGCAGGATGCGAGCCTCCCCCGAGGCGAAGGACGATCGCACGCGGCCCGGGGGCGGCGGCGTGCTCACATATGCCCGCGCTTCCGCAAGGACGCGACGCACGCCGGTGAGCGGTGCCTCATCACGAGCATCGGGAAGCGGATCGGCCCCAGGGGTTGCGCCCTCCGCCGGGCCGGAAGCCTCGCCCTCCTGAGCCTCGCCCTCCTGAGCCGTGCCCTCCTCGGCACCGTCGCTCAGGAAGTCGCCGTCGTCGATCTGCTCGCGCCACGCCGCCCACTGCAGCGCGATCTCGTCGGCGCCCAGCCGTCGCTGCGCGGGACCCCACGTATCGGACTGCGGAGGCGAGAGCGGCTGCTGGTCCGCCTCCTCGGGCTCGGGATCGTGCGGCGCGGGCACGCCGGGGGCCGCGACGGCGACCGCGAGCGGCCAGCCGGGCAGTCCGGCGACCACCGTGCGCTCGTCGGGCGACAGGTCGTACTCCATGCCGCAGTCCCAGGAGGCGATCGCGACGGCCACGAGTGACACGTCGTCGACGACGACGGTCCACCGGGCGCCGTCCCCGTCCTGACCGAGCACCAGACCGTACCCGTCGGCCAGCGGCGCCAGTCCCAGCGCCGCGCACGCCTCCGGATAGTCGTCACCGAGCACACTCGGGAACTTCGCGGGTGTCAGCAGCACCGCGGTCAGCACGTACAGCGCGTCGTCCTCGGCGGCGACAGCGTCGTCCGTTCCGGCCATGCCAGCCTCCCCATCGCTTCATCCGTCGGCGCACCCTAACCACAGGTCCGGTTGATCGTCGAGGGGGGTGTGACCAGGAGACTCGCTCGTACGCACCGGAAAACTCGCTCGTGGCCCGCGCGCCGGACGCCTACGGTGGGTGTCATGTCCAGTGCCAGAATGCGCTTCGTCTGTCTGCCGTGCCGCGCTTCTTTCAAGAAGGCGGTCGACCACGGACGCTCGCCCGTGGACATCTGCCCCCAGTGCGGCGGCCGGTTGCTCGGCGCCGGCAGCGCACTCGCCGTGCCCAAGCGCCGCGACGCGGCGGCGTGGCGCGCCCTGAGCGTGGTTCTGCTGTCCGGCCTCAGCTTCCGGCAGGGCTGCTGCGGCGACGGCCCCGGCTACCGCCCCCGCACCCCGCGCGAGGTCCGCGAACGCCTCGCGTACGCGGCCGAGACAGGCGCCCCCACCCAAGAGGCGCTGGCCTGCCCCGATCTCACGCACACAGACGTCAGGCGGCAGGCAGGCCGAGGAGCGTACGCGCCACGTCCGTCGGCGACTCGTCGCGTTCCCGGGCGAGGGCGATGACCGCCCGGCAGGCGAGTTCGCTGACGCCGAAGGACAGCGCCTCCGGTGACACCCAGTCCGTTGCTTCGTCCGCTCGCTCCTGGTCGTCATCGGCGCACGCCGCCACGTAGACGGCGGCCGCCTCGAAGAGGTTGTGCGGGCGCCGGTCCTTGCCGCGGACAGCGTCGTCCGTGCGCCACAGTTTGCGGATCTTGTCGATCATGTGGGTCGCCTTCCCCCGGTTCTGTTTACCGCTGATGATCACTCATCTGCCTTACTCCAAAGTAGAGTTGGAGCTCCAAGGACAGAAGGGGGACCGTGGGGTGAAGCGCTATGACCGCCTCAAGGAGATCCGGCGTCTCGACCCCGAGAAGGACGCCCTGACGATCTACCGGCTCACCGCGACGTATGAGTTCCCCTGGGATTACACCCGCGCACTTGAGCTCGCGCTCTACCGCACGTACGCCGTGCCCAGCATCGGCCGGCTCCTCGCCGAGACGGCGGAGCTGACAGACCGTTCGCAGAAGCGGTACGACGACACGGCACTGCTCCTGGACACCGTCGTGGAGCACGGATTCGGCACGGACGAGGGCCGCACCGCGATCCGCCGCATCAACCAGATGCACCGCAGCTACGACATCAGCAACGAAGACATGCGCTACGTGCTGTGCACGTTCGTGGTGATGCCCAAGCGCTGGATCGACGCCTACGGATGGCGCAGGCTGTCGCGCCACGAGACGACCGCTGCCGCCGTCCACTACCGCACCCTGGGCAAGCACATGGGAATCCAGGACATCCCGGACTCCTACGAAGCCTTCGAGGAATGTCTCGATGCCTACGAAGAGGCGCACTTCGCCTGGGACGAAGGCGCGCGCAGGGTCTCCGACGCGACCCTCGATCTCATGGCCTCCTGGTATCCGCGCCCCCTGGCGCCCCTGTTGCGCGCCTCGACCCTGGCCCTGCTCGACGAACCCCTCCTGCGTGCGTTCCGCTACGAACCGCCTGGCGCCGCCACCTGCGCGCTGGTCAGGCGCGCGGTGCGGTTGCGCGGCCGCGCCGTGCGCCTGATGCCGCCCCGTGGTGCACCGCACTACGCACGCCAGAACTGGGAGATCAAGGGCTACCCGAAGGGGTATCGGATCGGCGCCCTCGGTACCTTCCCGGCGCCCGGCGTACGGGGCTGCCCGGTCGCGCACACGGACGAATCGGCCGCTACCTCAGCGGAGTGAGCTCAGCGTCGCCCGCAGCCAGGTGAGTTCGGCACGGCTCGTCGCGCGGGCGATGGTGAGGACGCCGCGTCGGAACGGATCGTCCAGGTCCTCGGCGCGCAACGGCTGCTCGCCGTCGTAGAAGAAGCTGGCCGGCTCCTCCAGGAAGGCAAGGCGGCGCTCGAGCACGGCGGCCTGGGCCGCCTTGTCGTCGACGTGACGGAGGAAGGCGAGCACCGTGAACCAGCGGTTCTCGTCGGTGATGTCGCCCTGCTGCGGCTCCGTGAGCCTGCGCCGAAGCTCGCTCCTGCCGTCCTCGGTGAGGCTCAGGACGTGGCGCGGGGCCGCCACGGAGCCGGGCTGCGTCTCGCGGGCCAGCAGGCCAGCCTTCTCCAGCCGTTTGATGGCGGGGTACAGCGTGCTCTCCGCGACGGGCCGCACGTGCCCGGTCAGTGCGGTGATGCGCTTGCGCAGTTCATAGCCGTGCAGGGGCGCGTCGTAGAGGAAACCGAGGATGGCCAGTTCGAGCATGCCGTGCATTCTGCCGCACCTGCGGTGTACATCGATCACGTAATACATCGGTGGCGATGTATTGTCCTCCGCGGAAGTCCCCGGAGGCCCCCGGAAGTGCGGGCGGCCGGGTGTCAGGCGAGTGAGGGAGCGGCGATGCGACAGGCACGGTTCGACGCACAAGGCAGCTGTGTCCGCTGGACGGAGAGCGAAGGGGCCGGTCCGGCCCGGATATACGTGCACGGGCTCGGCGCGGCGTCGACGGTCTATCACGCGCACCTCGCGGCCAGGCCCGAACTGGTCGGCCGCCGATCGCTCTTCGTCGACCTGCCGGGCCACGGCATCAGCGACCGCCCGGCGGACTTCGGCTACACCCTGGAGGAGCACGCCGACGCCCTGGCCGCGGCGCTGGACGAGGCCCGGGTGAGCGGAGCCGAGATCGTCGCGCACAGCATGGGAGGCTCCGTGGCGATCGTGCTCGCGCACCGCCGCGGCGACCTGGTGTCACGGCTGGTCCTCACCGAGGCCAACCTCGACCCCGACCCGGCCGCGACAGCGGGAAGCAGCAACATCGCGGCCTACGAAGAGGAGGACTTCGTCGCCGACGGCCACGCGCGCGTACTCGAAGAGGTCGGCCCTCTGTGGGCGGCGACCATGCGGCTCGCCGACCCCCGCGCCCTGCACCGCAGCGCGACGGGGCTCGTGCGGGGGACACGGCCCACGATGCGCGCGATGCTCATGGAGCTGCCCGTGGAACGCGTCTACCTGCAGGGCGCGCGGAGCGGTGAACTCGCGGGCGCTGAAGAGCTGGTGGCGTCCGGGGTGCGGGTGCTGACCGTGCCGGACGCCGGGCACAACATCATGTTCGACAACGCGGAGGCGTTCGCCTCCGCCGTGGCCGGATGCTAGTCCCGTCGTACGGCCAGTGCGAGGAACCGCGCGTCCTCGTCGACGTAGGAGGTCATGTGCCAGCCCGCACCGGCGAGCAGCGGGCGCAGGTTCGCCTCGGCCCGCAGGTCGTCCGCGGTGATCTGGCGGCCCTGCCGCGCCGCGAGTGCCGCCCGGCCGATCGGGTGGAAGAGGGCGAGGGTTCCTCCGGGGCGCACCACGCGCCGCAACTCCCGCAGGTTCTCGGCCGGGTCGGGCAGGTGGGAGATCAGGCCCGCGCCGAACACGGCGTCGAGCGCCCCGTCGCGCAACGGGAGCCGGGTCACGTCCCCGAGCAGGAGCCGTCCCGCACGGTCCCTGCCCGCCCGTGTGGCGGCCTCCAGCATGGCGGGGGTCAGGTCGATGCCGAGGACGGCTCCCTCGGGTCCTACGGCCTCCCTGAGCGCGGGCAGTGCCCGGCCGGTGCCGCACCCGGCGTCGAGGACGCGACCGCCGGGCCGCAGGCCGAGTTCGGACGCGGCGGCGCGATAGGCGGGCCCGTCGTCGGGGAACCGGTTGTCCCAGTCGGCTGCTCGGGCGGAGAAGAAGTCGCGGACACGCGTGTGGTCATCGCTCATCTGGCCATGATTGCTTAACGACACGCATGCGCGTCGGGGGCACACGTTCGAACGTGATGCGGTCGTTCAGGTTCCCGTCTGCGTCATATTGCAACACCTTTCGAACTGCGCCCCCGTTGTGCGCCCCTGCCCGGACTAGCGTCCCGGAGCCATGGGACACCTGGACCACGCCGCCTTCGGCTGGCTGACCCCCGTGCTGTCGTACGCGATGGCCTGTATCGGCGCCGCTCTCGGGCTGCGCTGCACCGTCCGTGCGCTCGGTGCCACGGGCGCGTCACGCCGCAACTGGCTCATCACCGCGGCCTCCGCCGTCGGCACGGGCATCTGGACGATGCACTTCGTGGCCATGCTCGGCTTCGGAGTCACCGGAACCGAGATCCGCTACGACGTGCCCCTGACGATCCTGAGCCTGATCGTCGCGGTGGCCGTCGTCGGGGTCGGCGTCTTCGCCGTCGGCTACGGCCGTGACCGCGGGCGTGCGCTCGCGGTCGGCGGGCTCACCACCGGGCTCGGCGTCGCGAGCATGCACTACCTGGGCATGGCGGCGCTGCGACTGCACGGCGGCGTGCGCTACGACCCGGTCCTCGTCGGCCTCTCCGTGGTCATCGCCGTCCTCGCCGCGACCGCGGCGCTGTGGGCGGCGCTCAACATCAAGTCACCGCTCGCGGTCGCCGTCGCGTCCCTGGTCATGGGTGGCGCCGTGAGCAGCATGCACTACACCGGAATGTTTGCCGTGAGCGTGCGGGTCACCGAGTCGGGCGCGGCACTGCCCGGAGCCACGACCATGCAGTTCATCTTTCCCCTCGCGGTCGGGCTCGGCTCGTATCTCTTCCTGACCTCGGCGTTCGTCGCGCTGTCCCCGACCTCGGGGGAGCGTGAGGCCTCCGTGGCGGCCCAGCGGCCGGTGGGCGGCGCCGCTGGGTAGCGGCGCACCCGGATCGGGTCACGGTCGTCGGGCGGACACACGCCCCGAAATCTCTTCGAGCGAGGAGGCCATGCGCACACCCCGTAAGACCCCCGACCCGGCCGACGGAACCGTGCCGCCCACGCCCGGCGCCCCGGCACGTGGCCGCCGCGCACACGCGGGTGAGCCCGCCGACGAACGGCCCGCCGCGAAAGCCTCCGCGGAGTCCGGACCGCACGCACCCTCCGCGCGCGGGCGATCGTGGGGGCCGCGGCCCCGCACCGTCCGAGCCAAGATCGTCTGCCTGCTGATGGTGCCGGTCGTCTCCCTGCTCGCCCTATGGGGGTACGCCACCGTCAGTACCGCTCAAGACGTGGCGCACCTGCGACAGTTGCAGCGCGTCGACGACAAGGTGCGCGGCCCTGTCGATACGGCCGTCGCCGCACTGCAGGCCGAGCGGGCGGCAGCCGTGCGCTACGCGACCGAGCCCGCGCCCGAGCGGGGCAGCGAACTCAAGCGGCAGGCAGAGGGTACGGACCGCGCGGTGGCGAAGCTGCGCCGCGGCGAGGGCCGCACGGTCGCCGACGGCGCCGACCTGCCCACCGGCGTGGCCTCCAGGCTCGCAGGCTTCGTCGCCGCGGCCGAGGGGCTGGGCACGGTGCGCACCGACGTGCTCGACCGCCGCACGGGCTGGGATGCCGCCTACGGCCAGTACACGAAGACCATTTCGGCCGCCTTCGGAGTCGGCGGCGCGCTCACCGGCATTCAGGAGGCCGAACAAGGCTCCCACGCGCGCGTGCTGCTCGAATTCTCCAGGGCCGCCGAGATGCTGGCGCGCGAGGACGTCATCCTGTCCAGCGCCCGGCTGGAAGGCTCCCTGGACGGGGAGCGGCTGCGGCGGTTCACCGGTGCCGTCGACACCCGGCGGACCCTGACCGACGCGGCGGTCCCGGATCTGCGCGGACCCGAACGAGCAACCTGGCAGGACCTCGCGGAGGGAAGCGCGTACGCCGACGTGCGCGCCGTCGAGGACAAGGTGCTCGCCGCACCTCCCGGTGAAGCCGCCGCCGCGGCACCGGCCGCACAGTGGGACAGCGCCCACGCCGCGGTTCGCGATGATCTCCGCACGATCGACGCGGGGGCGAGCCGCAGTGCCGCCGGCCGGGCCGACCCCTTCACCCGCGGCCTGCTCACACCGGCAGGCGCCGCGGTCCTCTTCGGCCTCCTGGCCGTCGTCGCCTCACTGGTCATCTCCGTACGCATCGGGCGCGGCCTGGTCGTCGAGCTGGTGAGCCTGCGCAACGGCGCCCTGGAGATCGCCCGCCACAAACTCCCGCACGCCATGAGCAGACTGCGCTCCGGCGAGGAGATCGACATCCACGCCGAAGCGCCTCCCGGCCCGCCGGCGGAGGACGAGACGGGGCAGGTCTACGAAGCGCTCGGCACGGTGCACCGGGCGGCCCTGCACGCCGCCATCGAGCGCGCCGAACTCGCCAGCGGCATCTCGGGAGTCTTCGTCAACCTCGCCCGCAGGAGCCAGGTCCTCGTCCACCGCCAGCTCAGCCTCCTCGACAGCATGGAACGCAGGTCGGACGACCCGAACGAACTCAGCGACCTCTTCCGGCTCGACCACCTCACCACCCGGATGCGGCGGCACGCCGAAAGCCTGATCATCCTCTCCGGAGCCGCGCCGGGACGCGCCTGGCGCACGCCCGTCTCCCTGACCAACGTGGTCCGTGCGGCCGTCTCCGAAGTCGAGGACTACGCGCGCGTGGAGGTACGGCAACTCCCCGCCGCCGCGATCGTCGGCACCGCCGTCGCCGACCTCACCCACCTCCTGGCCGAACTCGTCGAGAACGCCGCCCAGTTCTCACCGCCCCACACCAAGGTGCGGGTCAACGGAGAGCCCGTCGGCAACGGCTACGCCCTGGAGATCGAGGACCGCGGCCTGGGCATGGGCACCGAAACGCTGGCCGATGCCAACAGCCGCATCGAGCAGTCAGAAGCCCTCGACCTGTTCGACAGCGACCAACTGGGGCTCTTCGTGGTGAGCAGGCTCGCTGCGCGACACGGGGTCAAAGTGCACCTTCGTACGTCCCCCTACGGCGGTACCACCGCGGTAGTCCTCCTGCCCACCGCACTGCTGCAGAGCGCCACACCGGAGAGTCCCGGAGCCCACACCATGGAACGTGACCGCGAACAGAACGGGCACGCGCGCGTGCCCGAAGCCGCACCGATGAACGGCAATTCCGTCCCCGCCCCGGCAGCCCGTCCGGCCCTGGCCCCCTCGGCGGAGGCGCCGGTGACCACACCCCCGGGCGTCACCGCACTGCGCCCGCACAAGCCCCCGGCCACAAAGCCCGACAGCGCCCCGAAGCCTGCGGACGACCTCCCGCGCCGCGTGCGCCAGGCCAGCCTGGCCCCCCAACTGCGCGAGCGGCACCCCGACGATCCGCCCGGATCCGTGAGCGTGCGCGAAACCGCCGAACGCAACCCCGACGAGGTTCGGGACCGCATGACCGCCTACCGCGACGGCTGGGCCAGGGGCGGCGGTCGCCGACCGGGCATCGTCGGCGCGGTCCCCGACATCCCGGGGTCCGCACCGGCCAGTGACAGCACCGAAGGAGACCCCGCATGATCCAGGATCAGAGCATCACCGCCGGCCGGGCCGGCGAACTCGACTGGCTCCTCGACGACCTGGTGCTGCGCGTCGGCGAGGTACGGCACGCCGTGGTGCTGTCCAACGACGGGCTCGCCGTCGGCGCCTCGACCGCCCTCACCCGCGAGGACGCCGAGCACCTCGCCGCGGTCGCCTCCGGATTCCACAGCCTCGCCAAGGGCGCCGGCCGGCACTTCGGGGCCGGGGGAGTGCGCCAGACCATGGTCGAGATGGACGACGGCTTCCTGTTCGTGGCCGCGGCGGGCGACGGCTCCTGCCTGGCCGTACTCAGCTCCGTGACGGCCGACATCGGACTGGTCGCCTACGAGATGGCACGCCTGGTCAAGCGGGTGGGCGAACATCTCTACACGCCCTCACGCTTCGCGCCGCAACCACCGGCCGCCGGATGACACAGGGCGGTCGACGCAGATGACCGAGGACAGAAGCGGCGACCCGCGCGACGCGGGCAGCCAGTGGTACGACCACGAGGCCGGACCCTTGGTCCGCCCGTACGCGATGACGGGCGGACGTACCCGGCCGGGACCCACCGGAGTGCGCTTCGACCTGATCGCACTCGTCACGCTGGACGAGAACGCACCGGGACCCGGCGACGACACCGCGCTCGGCCCCGAACACCGGTCGCTCATCGAACTCTGCCGCACCGAGACGCAGTCGGTCGCCGAGCTGGCGGCCGACGCCGACCTGCCCGTCGGCGTGGTCAGGGTGCTGCTCGGCGACCTGCTGGAAATGGGCTGCGTGCAGGTGAGCCGACCCGTGCCACCCGCACAGCTGCCCGACGAGAAGATCCTGCGAGAGGTGATCGATGGGCTCCGAGCACTCTGACGCCGACGGCGGCGACACGACCGCCATGGCGTTGAAGATTCTGGTCGCGGGAGGCTTCGGGGTGGGCAAGACCACCCTCGTCGGCGCCGTCAGCGAGATCCGCCCGCTGCGCACCGAGGAACTGCTCAGCGAGGCCGGCCAGCTGGTGGACGACACCGGGGGAGTGGACCGCAAGACCACCACGACCGTCGCCATGGACTTCGGCCGCATCACCATCAGGTCGGGCCTGTCGCTGTACCTCTTCGGTACACCCGGGCAGGACCGTTTCTGGTTCCTGTGGGACGAGTTGTCCCAGGGCGCGCTCGGTGCCGTCGTCCTCGCGGACACCCGACGGCTCGAGGACTGCTTCCCCGCCGTCGACTATTTCGAGCACCGGCACATCCCGTTCGTGGTGGCCGTCAACTGCTTCGCGACCGCGCGTACGTACGGTGCGCACGAAGTGTCACGGGCCCTGGACCTCGACCGCGGCACCCCCGTGGTGCTGTGCGACGCGCGGGACCGCGATTCGGGAAAGGAGGTGCTGATACGCCTGGTCGAGTACGCCGGGCGGATGCATACCGCCCGGCTGCTCGACACGGTGGGCTGAGGCCGGACCGCGGGCCGAGGCGTCAGTCGGCCACGCCGGCCAGAGCGACCACCTTGTCGATCCTGACGCGTACGAGGAGTTCGCCGGGCACGCCGTTGCGCGCGCCGAACTCCTCGGCGCGCCCCTCACCCATATAACGGGCGGCGAGCCGGGTCGCCCAGTGCCGCACCTCCTCGAGATCGTCGCTCAGCCGGGCCTGCCCCTGCAGGACGACGAACGCGAACGGAGGCTTGTCGTCGTCCACACATAGGGCGATGCGCCCGTCCCGCGCCAGATTCCGCCCCTTGACGGTTTCCGTCCCGGTGTTGAACACCAGCTTGTCCCCGTCCAACAGGAACCAGATAGGTGCGATATGTGGGCTGCCGTCCGCCCGGACGGTCGACAGCTTGCCGGTGCGGGTGCCCCGGGAGACGAAAGCCCGCCACTGGTCCTCGGTCATCTTCTGTGCCATGTCCTCATCATGCTTGCCGGAGCGCCGATGGTGGGGAAGGCTGGCAGGTCAGATCCTCCGGCCAGGGGGAACAGCGAGGCGGGGAGACGGGAACATGGTGCAGAACGCGGGGCTCGGTTGGCTGCTCGACGATTTGACCAAACGCATGGAGCCCGTGCGGCACGCGCTGGTGCTGTCCAACGACGGCCTGGTGACCGGCGCGAGCTCGGAACTGAAGCGGGAGGACGCGGAGCACCTCGCCGCTGTCTCCTCGGGTTTGCACAGTCTGGCCAAGGGATCGGGACGGCACTTCGGTGCGGGCAACGTCCGCCAGACGATGATCGAGTTCGATGACGCGGTGCTGTTCGTCACCGCGGCCGGCGACGGCAGCTGCCTGTGCGTCCTCAGTTCCGCGGAGGCGGACATCGGCCAGGTCGCGTACGAGATGACACTGCTCGTCAACCGAGTGGGCGAGCATCTCGGCGTGGGCGCCCGGCACCCGGACCGGACCTCGATAGTGGACCTCTGACCTGCTGAAACGGCGGCGTGGCGAGAGTTATCCACAGGCTCGGCGCCGATCGCGGTGATCGCGCTACGGTTTTCCCGAGAGCAAAGACGCCTCACGGGGGAGAACCACCATGACAGGTCACACGATCACGCAGGAAGCCGCCGACACGGCAGCGCCGACCTCGGTCACGCAGAGCCGCGCGGCACGGGAACTGGGTCTGAAACGCGGGGAGTTCGAGCTCGCCGTGATGCTGGGGCGCATCCGCACCGTCGGCGACACCGCCGGCGGACGGCGCCACGTCACACGCGAGGAGATCGAGCGCGTCCGTGCCGGGGAGGGCTTTCCCGAGGCATGGCTGGAGCGCATCAAGGCCGTGGGGACCACTGAGGGCGCGGCCCTCATGGACATCTCCACGGCCCGGTTCACCCGGCTTGCGCGGACGGGGTTCGTCACGCCCGTGAAGTTCTACCTGAACCGGTATCGGGCGGTCGTCTGGCTCTACCTCGCCGAGGAGCTACGCGAGTTCGCCCGCTCCGAGGCCAACGCCGCCCTCCTCACCGGTCGCGCTTCCGGCACGCTCCGCGCCCAACTGGAGGCGGGTGTCGACCTGCGGGCACGGAACTGGCGGGGCCGCCACGCCGGAGCGCTGCTGCGCCAGTCCGACGACCCCTGGGAGCGTGCCGCTGCGGTGGCCTCTCTGCTCGACCCGGTCCAGATCGCGGAAATCATCAAGGACCCGTACGAACGCGCCTATGTACACAGGCTCATGCCCGCATCCTTCGGCCAGGGCGCACCCGAGTCACCGGCGGGACGGATCATCCAGAAGATCACGACAGCGGACGACCCGGACGAGATCCGCTGGCTGCGAGCGAACCTGACCATCGGCCTCTCCCGGGCTCGGGGAGAACGCCCGGCACCACGGCCAGCGCCGCGGCCCGGCCTTGGCGCGGGCCCCGCTCCCGAGCTGCGTGAAGAACTCGCGCCGGATCACGCGGCACCGCCTGCCGCGCTGCCCCGCGAAGAGATGCTAGAACGGGTGTCGGAGCCGCGAGGCCTGCTGAAGTGGATGCGCCGCAGGGGAACCTAGCCGGGCGGGCGCGCCTGTCAGCCGGACACGGGTAGCGCCCCTGGACGGTGCTCGGTGGTGGGACGGTAGAACAAGCAGTCGGTCTGCCGCCGTCACGACGACGCTCCCGTCGGGCAGGACCGCAGCGAGGAGCAGCATCAGAACGTGCGACACGTCCAGTGTCGGCCCCGGCAGCAGCCGGGCCGGCGGGGCCTCGGCGGAGAGATCGTCCATGCCCGGTGCTACGACGGCACCCGCAGCTGGATACCGAGAGTCCGCAAACGTCGTGATACCCGGCCGCCCGCCCGGCCGGGCGGTACGCTCCGACTGTCAACCTGGAATCACGAACCGTGAATCCCAGATCCGGGAGGCAGTGATGACCGACAAGCCGTGGACCATCGACCGCATCCATGACGCTCTCGGCGCTCCCGCACTGGCCGCACGCTTCCTCAGCGAGATCAACAAGGCTCCGGCTCACGAGCTGTTGCCCGCCTTCGCCCGCTGGCAGCGCATCGCCGAGAACCTCGAAGCCGCCTTCGACGACGAGAGCGTCGATGCGGCCCGCCGCGGCGAGGAACCCCCTGGCGAATGGATCGACGGCACGCAGCGCCTCGACGAAGCAGCTGCCCGGATTCGCTCACGCGGCGCCGCCTGACCTGACACGCTTACCGCGTGTTCAGCCTCCGCCACACTGCGGCAGTCCGGGCCGTGTGGGACTCGCTTCCCGACGGCGCCCGACGCGAGTTCGAGGATGCCCTCTGGCTAGCCTGCGAAGACCCGTACAAGAACACCCGGTCCCGCAGCGATGACGAGCGCGATGTAGAGCGCATTCTTGCTCTGCAGCACACCGTCGCCGCCATCCTGCTTATAGACGCGAAGCCTGTTCAGCGCCTCTACATCCGCAACCTCGACTACTTCGACTGAGATGCCGCACGCCCCCGCCGGGACTCCAGAGCGGGGGGCGTCTTGTTGCCTGCGGACCACAGCGGGACCATCACCGTGCGGGGGGCCGACAGCAACAGACGACCGTCGACTGTCCGGCGTGCCGCGGGACCGAGCAGGTCGGCACGCTGCAGGACAACGAGGACGAGGGGCAGCCGGACGACGAACCGACAGTCACAGGAGCAGGCGCGACTGCCTGGACGCCGCCCCGCCGGGCGACACCCGCGAGTAGCTGCCCGACGGCATTTTCCGCCGGATCGAGTCGCGGGCGTACACGTCCACGGCGCGCGAGCCGCGCAGGCCCTGACCAAAGCAGCCCGGGCAGCTCTGTGACTGCGCCTGTCACTGAACGCGGCAGTACAGCCGGACTCTCCGCGCGGACGGTAGCGCGCTCACGCAACACTGCCCGCCGTTCTGCCTGGCGAAGAGACGAATGTGCGGGCGTCGGAGCCGCGGGGCCTGCTCAGGTGGATGCGCCGTAGGGGAGCGCAGCCAGAGGGGTGCGCGTGGCAGCCGATCGGGGGACGCGTCGTGGGAGGTGCCGCTATACGGTCTCGTCGAGATCCTTGGCGTAGTGCTCGATCGCGGGGCGGTAGACGGCGATGTCCGGGTTCTGGCTCGTGGTGGCGAGCAGGGTCAGCAGGATCTCCATCGCGTCGTGCGCTTGGCCGGTGTTGTAGAGAGCCATGGCCAGGAAGGTCTTGAGCGCGGCGTCGTCGGGGAACTCGGCCACCGCGTCGGTCAAGGTCGTGACGGCTTCCGGATAGCGGCCCAGGACGCGGTAGGTGCTGCCCAGGCCCAGGAGCGCTCCGCGGCGGTCATCGGGCGACAGACCTGGATCAGGCCCCTCGACCGCGCGCACGTAGTGGGGCACAGCCTCGGCCTCCAGGCCGAGCGCGTCGTGCACCCACGCGGTCTGGTAGGCCACCTCCGGGTCCAGGGGGAACTGATCGCACAGGGCGAGCAGTTGCTCCCGCGCCTCTTCGCGGCGACCGTCCGCGCGCAGCCGAACGGCTTCGGCGAGCAGCCGGTCGCGGTTTCCGGTCGTGTCCTCGTCCTTGGTCAATGCCCCGTTCCTCTCTGGATGTCGGCCTCTCCCAAACGATCGGAGGCACTCATGTCGACCTGGCCCGAATGGATCCGCACCCTACGGTCCGGCGAACCCCGGATCTCTGTGGCCCTGGAACGCAATCGATGCTCACTGGCGTTTCGGTGGTGGGCCCGTGGAACCCCGTGGGGTGAAGGTGGGCGTGGGCACCTGGTGAGGGGCGACGCGTTTGCCGGACAGGACCTCGTAGAGGGCGCGGGCGACGTCCGCGCCGAATGCGTGGATGTCGTGGCTCATCGCGGAGAGCGGCGGGTGGGTCAGCTTGCACAACTGCGAGTCGTCCCAGGCCAGCAGAGAGATGTCGGCGGGGACGCGCAGGCCCATCTCGGCGGCGACGGACAGCCCGGCGACAGCCATCAAGTCGTTGTCGTAGATGATCGCCGTGGGCCGCTCGGCCGCGGTGAGCAGCGAGCGTGTGGCCCGTGCGCCCGACTCACCGGAGAAGTCCGTGGCCAGCTGTCGGCCCTCCGGAAGCCCCAGGTCCGCCATCGCCGCGGTGAACGCGGTGGCGCGGATCACGCTGTGCCCCAGTTCGGCCGTGCCGCCGATGCGGGAGATGGAGCGGTGTCCCAACGCCGCGAGATAGCGCACGGCTTCGGTGATGGCTGTGGTGTCGTCGGTCCACAGCGACGTGAACGGCCCGGTCAGCGAGGGATGGGCGACGGCCACCACCGGCATCCCGAGCTGAGAGAGGGCGGGTACCCGAGGGTCGTTCTCACGGAAGTCGACCAGGATCGAGCCGGCGATCTGTCCGGATCGCCACCAGCGGCGCTGGAGCTCGATCTCCTCGTCCGGGCTCTTCACCAGGCGCAGAAGAAGTGCACCCGAGTGGTCGGAGAGCACGCTTTCCAGTCCGGAGATGAACTCCATGTAGAAGGGTTCGAGGCCGAGTTGGCGGGCCGGACGGCTGATCGCGAGACCGATGGTGCCCGTCCCCTGCTTGTTGAGCGCCCGAGCCGAGAGGTTCGGTTCCCATCCCATCGACCGGGCGACCTCCAGGATGCGGGACCGCGTCGCCTCCGACACTCCTGGCTTGTTGTTGAAGGCCAGCGAGACGGCGGCTCGTGAAACCCCGGCGCGGGCGGCGACGTCCCGGATGGTCAGCCTCTGCTCACTCATGCGGGCTCCAGCCGCGTACGCCGATCGTCACGCTCTTGTCAGGCGGCGGCGCCGCGGTTCCTCGGTCAGCCGTGGGCGCGAGTCGGTAGGCCGAGGGCTCGATTCGGTCGGCCTGAAGCAGCAGGTCACGCGGCAGCGTGCGGGCAGTCACCACGATGTCGACCCTATCCCCGTGCCGGACGTAGCGGACGTGCCGGACCAGGTCCACCCCATCGGTGCCGTCCGTGTCGGCGAGCGTGTCATCTGCTGCAGCCTCCAGGGGAGTTGCGGGCGGCCCTGGCGCGACCCGCCGAGCTTGGCGCACAACCTAGACAGGTTTTCCAGGTCCCGTCCATAGACCGGTCCAGTTTGGCTTCACTTGCAATATCAGCACACTCACATGACATTACTAAACCTTTGCTTAATTTGGTGGACATCTAGACAACGTTGTCCCGGGTGTGCAGAGTGTGCGATCGACCGCGGGCCGCCCTGGCTCGTGTCCCCGACAGAGGGGCTTTCCCATGCGCAGAAAACGCATCGCCGCGTTTGTCACAGCCGCGCTCCTGGCGCTGTGCCTCAGTCCCGACACCGCTCAGGCTCTCCCCAGCAGTTCCAAGCAGCAGGTGATCAATTACCTGCGTTCCATCACGGGGTCGAACGTCGTCTCCGGCCAGCACAACAAAGAGCCCGCAAGCAACCCCGGCCAGTACACCCAGCAGGTCAAGGACGTCACCGGGCAGTACCCCGGCCTGTGGGGCGGGGATCTGATGTTCCGGGCCGAGGACGTCGCCAATCGGCAGCGGGTGGTCGATCAGGCCAAGACGGAGTGGGCCAACGGTTCGCTCGTGGCACTGACCTGGCATGTGTGCCCGCCGACCATGGGCAGTTCCTGCGAGTTCGACGGTGGCGTCAAGTCCAGCATCACCGACGCCCAGTTCTCGCAGATCGTCACCAACGGCACGGCGTTGAACAACGCCTGGAAGCGCCGGCTCGACGAGGTCGTCCCGTATCTGCAGCAGCTGAAGTCGGCAGGAGTGCCCGTCCTGTTCCGGCCGCTGCACGAGATGAACGAGAAGTGGAACTGGTGGGGTAACCGGCCGGGAGCCAACGGCGGTGCCCGTCTCTACCAGATCACGCACGACTACCTGGAGAGCAAGGGCCTGAACAACCTCATCTGGGTGTGGAACGTGCAGGACAACCCGGCGGGCGGCTGGGCCAACTACTACCCCGGGAACAATTACGTCGACGTCGCCTCGCTCGATGTCTGGTACAAGAACTACCCGAGTACAGCCGACTACCAGCAGCTGCAGAACATCGCGGGAAGCAAGCCGATCGCTCTGGCGGAGATGGGCAAGGTCCCCAACTCCTCGCTGCTCAACAGCCAGACTCGCTGGTCGTACTTCATGATCTGGTCCGAGCAACTGCGGGGGAACAACACCAACGCCGAGATCCAGGCGGGCTACTTCCATCCGCGCGTCTTCAACCAGGGCGAGGTGAAGCTCCCGGCCGCCGCCAAGTGACGCCCTGACCCACAAGTACCGGCCGCCTACTCGGCCTCCCCGCGTGCGGGGCCGGGGCCCCCTGCCCGGACCCCGGCCCCGCACCTCCTGCACCTCCCCCCGCCTCCGCCCCTGCCGCATCCGCTTTGGAGAGGACCAGGTGAGACATTCATCCGCGCTGCCCACCCGCAGCCGCCGCCTGCTGACCACCGCCGCCGCGCTGTTGGGCATCGCCCTGTCCACGGCCGCCGCCGCGCCACCGACCACCTCACCGACCACCCCACCGGCCCGGTCCGATTCGGTGAGCACGGTCCGGGCGAGCACCTCTCAGGCCGCGCCAGCTCCCGCTCCCGTTGCCGCCGCCACCTCCCCGACAGTCCGCACCAAGCAGGGCCGCATCCAAGGCCGTCGACTCACTGACACCGGTACAGACACCGGTACCAACGTCGGCACCGCCGTCGATTTCTTCGGCAAGATCCCCTACGCGGCCGCCCCGACCGGCTCCCTCCGCTGGCAGCCGCCCCAGCCACCCCGGTCCTGGAAGGGGATACGGGATGCCGGCGCACCCAGCCCCGCCTGCCCGCAGACCGAGAACAGCAATGGGCCCCGATCAGAGGCGGAGGACTGCCTCTACCTCGACGTGTGGCGCCCGGACACCGCGGCCGCACGGGCCGGCAAGGCGCCGGTGCTGTACTGGATCTTCGGGGGCGGTGGCATCAACGGCTCCGGCAGCCAGTACGACGCCCGGAAGCTGGCCGCCGAAACGGGCAGTGTGGTGGTCACCGTCAACCACCGTCTGGGCTGGCTGGGATTCCTCGCCCTGCCCGAGCTGAGCGCGGCTTCACCCGACCGGACTTCCGGACAGTTCGGGTTCCAGGATCAGATCGCCGCACTCGGCTGGCTGAGGAAGAACGCCGCGGCCTTCGGGGGCGATCCCCGCCAGGTCACCGTGGCGGGGCAGTCCGCGGGCGGGCGCGCAGTCTGCAGGCTGCTCACCTCGCCACAGGCCACCGGACTGTTCCAGCGCGCCGTCATCCAGAGCGGCGCCTGCAACGCCGACGCACTCGATCCCAGGGAACGCGCGGGGACGTCCTTCGCCGACGCCGTCGGTTGCGGCGAGGAGCAGTCCAGGGCCGCGACTCTCGCCTGCCTGCGCGGCAAGAGCGTGAGCACCCTGATCGACCGGCCCAACCCGCCCGGCGCCCCCACCATCGGCGGCACGGCACTCCCGCGCGATCCCCAACAGGCCATCGACAGCGGGCGGTTCACCCGCGTCCCCGTCCTCGTCGGCAACACGCACGACGAGAACCGCCCTTATCCCGGCATCAGCCAGCCCGCCACAGCGGCCTCGCTCAAGGCGTGGATCGCCCGCACGTATCCGGCGGTGGCAGACGAAGTGTCCCAGCAGTACGCCGCCATGGAACCCGCGGACGCGGCAGGCGCCATCGCCTCTGACACCGACCGGGTCTGCCGTGCCTGGAAGATCGAGAACGCGCTGGCCCGGCACACCAAGGTGTACGCCTATGAGTTCAACGACTTCACCGCCCCCGCCGAGGCCGAGACGCCGGGCTTCGCCTGGGGCGCGTACCACACGACGGAGCTGGAGTACCTGTTCAACTTCACCCGCTCCGACGGCTCCCCGAAGTTCCTCACCGGCCTCAACGGTCGTCAGGAGAAGCTGGCCCGCGAGATGCGCGACGGTTGGGGAGCATTCGTCAGAGCCGGGACACCGGTCTCGACTTCGGTCTGGCCGGTGTACCGTCCGGGCCGCCATCCCGCAGTGCTCCAGTTCCAGCCGTCCGGCTCCCGTGTGACCCGCACCTTCGCCGAAGACCACCGCTGCGGCTTCTGGGACGAGCACGGACTGATCAAGCTCAGCTGATCCCGGCTGCAGCATCCACCCAACTGCGCGCCCTCCAACTGCGCGATCCCCGAGCTGGCGATCCCCAGCTGTCGATCCCCGTCCAACGCGTAGGTTCGAGCCACACAACTGTCGAGAGCGGAGTGAATGATGAAGGTGGCTCGTTTCGATGAGTTCGGGGGCCCGGAGGTCCTCGAACTCGTGGATCTTCCCGACCCGCACCCGGGCCCCGGCCAGATCCGGATCGCCGTCCGCGCGGCCGGCGTCAACCCGAGCGACTGGAAGAAGCGCAGAGGCCTGATGGACGAAGGGCTGCCGCAGAGCATGGGATACGAGGCCGCGGGCGTGGTCGACGAGCTCGGCGAAGGCGTTGCGGACGTGGCCGTCGGTGACCGCGTGTTCGGCTTCACCGCAGAGGAAGGGGCCCAGGCCGAGCTGGCGGTGCTTGCCCACTACGCGCCGATCCCGCCGTCGCTCGACTTCGCCGGAGCTGCCGCACTGCCGGCCGCCATCGAGACAGCCACGCGCGCACTCGACCAGCTCGGCGTCGGGGGCGGCAGTTCGTTCCTGGTCAACGGCGCCTCGGGGAGCGTCGGCAGCGCCGCGGTCCAGCTCGCCGTGGTGCGCGGTGCACGCGTGATCGGCACCGCAAGTCCGGCGAACCACGACTACCTCCGCTCACTGGGAGCCGAGCCCGTCGCCTATGGAGAGGGCCTTGTCGACCGGGTGCGCGCGCTCGCGCCCGATGGCGTCGACATGGCGCTCGACGTCGCAGGGAGCGACGTCCTGCCGGAGTTGATCGGGCTCGCGGGCGGCCCGGAGAACGTCGTGACGATCGCCGACTTCGCAGGGGCGCAGAAGTACGGCGTGACGTTCAGCCGTGGGGACAGCGGCCGCGCGCTGCACGCGCTCGCCGGGATCGGAAAGCTGATCGAGGCCGGGCACTTCTCGCTTCCCGTCGCGCAGACCTTCCCACTCGCCGAGATCGCAGAAGCGCATCGTGTCGGCGAGGAGGGTCACGTACGAGGGAAGCTCGTGCTGCAGGTCGGCTGAAGGGTCCGCCCTCGGCCGCACCGAGGCCCCCCTCGCTCAGACCCCCCTGGCTCACGCCCCCCCACAGACCTGGCTCACGCCCCCCGCAGACCCGGCTCACGGCCCTCCCGCAGACCTGGCTCACGCCCCCGCGGACGGCCGCCCGTCCATGTGCCGCTCCCCGTACGCCCGGAAAAGCCCTTCCTGTACGACCGAGACAAGGAGCCTGCCCTCGATGTCGTAGATACGGCCGCGCGCGAGACCGCGGCCGCCCGTCGCGATCGGGGATTCCTGGTCGTACAGGAACCACTCGTCCGCGCGGAAGGGGCGGTGGAACCACATGGCGTGGTCCAGCGAGGCCATGTCGAAGTTCCGCGGACCCCACAGCGGCTCGACCGGGATGCGGACGGCGTCCAGGAGCGTCATGTCGCTGGCGTACGTCAGTGCGCAGGTGTGGACGAGCGGATCGTCGCCGAGCGGGCTGACCGCGCGCATCCAGACCGCGCTGCGCGGCTCGGCGTCCTTGATCTCCTCGGGCGTCCAGCGCAGCCGGTCGACGTAGCGGATGTCGAAGGGCTGGCGCCGGGCCATGCGCTCCAGCTGCTCGGGGAGTGCACCCAGGTGCTCGGTGATCTCCTGGGCGACCGTCGGCAGCGTCTCGGGATCGGGAGCCGTGATGCGCGGTGGCAGCTGGTGCTCGAAGGCACCTTCCTCGGGCTGGTGGAAGGAGGCCGTGAGGTTGAAGATGGTGCGGCCCTGCTGAACCGCGGTGACACGGCGCGTGGTGAAGGAGCGCCCGTCCCTCACCCGCTCGACCTGGTAGACGATCGGTACGCCCGGGCGGCCCGGCCGCAGGAAGTACGCGTGCAGCGAGTGCACCGGGCGCTCGCCCTCGGTGGTGCGCCCGGCGGCCACCAGGGCCTGCCCGGCGACCTGCCCGCCGAACACCCGCTGCAGGGATTCCTGCGGGCTGCGGCCGCGGAAGATGTTGAGCTCGATCTGCTCCAGGTCCAGCAGGTCGACCAGCCGGTCGGCGGGATTGTTCATGACGGTTCCTCGACTCCAGGTCCGGACGGGGAAAAGCTCGGGCGGTCGGCGGTCGGCGGTCAGTGCTTAGCGCTCAGCGCTCAGCGCATAGCGCATAGCGCTCAACACTCAGCGTTCGGCGGTCAGAGCTGGCCGACGTCCGTGACCCGGACGACGGCGCGGCCCTCCTCGTCGGAGGCCGCGAGATCGACCTCCGCGCTGATGCCCCAGTCATGGTCGCTGTTCGGGTCGGCGAACGTCTGCCGGACGCGCCACAGACCGTGCTCCGTGTCCTCCTCGATGAGCAACAGCTTGGGGCCGCGGGCGTCGGGACCTGTGCCGAGATCTTCGTACTCGTCCCAGTACTTGTCCATGGCCGCGCCCCAGGCGTCCGCGTCCCAGCCGGAATCGGCGTCCAGTTCGCCCAGCTCCTCGACGTGGTCGAGGGCGGCGAGCTCGACGCGGCGGAAGAGGGCGTTGCGGACCAGGACGCGGAAGGCGCGGGCGTTGGCGGTGACCGGCTTGACCTGGTCAGCCTTCTCCTGGGCCTCCTCGGCGGTCATCACCTCGGGGTTGGCCAGCTGCTCCCACTCGTCGAGGAGGCTGGAGTCGACCTGGCGGACCATCTCGCCGAGCCAGGCGATGAGGTCTTCCAGGTCCTCGGACTTCAGGTCGTCCGGGATGGTGTGCTCGAACGCCTTGTACGCGCTCGCGAGGTAGCGAAGGACGATGCCCTCGGTGCGGGCGAGCTCGTAGAAGGACGTGAACTCAGTGAAGGTCAGCGCCCGTTCGTACATGTCGCGGATCACGGACTTGGGGGAGAGCGGGTGGTCGCCGACCCACGGGTGGCTCGTCTTGTAGGTGTTGTACGCGTGGAAGAGGAGCTCCTCCAGAGGCTTGGGGTAGGTGATGTCCTGGAGCCGCTCCATGCGGTCCTCGTACTCGACGCCGTCCGCCTTCATCAGGGCCACGGCCTCGCCGCGTGCCTTGTTCTGCTGGGCGGCGAGGATCTGGCGCGGGTCGTCGAGGGTGGACTCGACGACGGACACCATGTCCAGGGCGTACGAAGGGGATTCCTGGTCGAGCAGGTCGAAGGCGGCAAGCGCGAACGTCGACAGCGGCTGGTTGAGCGCGAAGTTCTGCTGGAGGTCGACCGTCAGACGCACGATGCGGCCCGAGGCGTCGGGCTCGTCGAGCTTCTCCACCACTCCGCCGTCGAGCAGCGAGCGGTAGATGGCGATCGCGCGGCGGATGTGCCGCAGCTGCTGCTTGCGCGGCTCGTGGTTGTCCTCGAGCAGGTGGCGCATCGCCTCGAAGGCGTTGCCCGGACGGGCGATCACCGAGAGGAGCATCGTGTGCGTGACGCGGAAGCGCGAGGTCAGCGGCTCGGGCTCGGAGGCGATGAGCTTCTCGAACGACGCCTCGGTCCACCCCACGAAGCCCTCGGGCGCCTTCTTGCGCACCACCTTGCGGCGCTTCTTGGGGTCGTCGCCCGCCTTGTTGAGGGCCTTCTCGTTCTCGATGACGTGCTCGGGCGCCTGCGCGACGACCAGGCCCGCCGTGTCGAAGCCCGCGCGTCCCGCGCGGCCCGCGATCTGGTGGAACTCCCGGGCGCGCAGAGTGCGTACGCGCGTGCCGTCGTACTTGGTGAGGGCGGTGAAAAGCACCGTGCGGATCGGGACGTTGACGCCGACGCCGAGGGTGTCCGTGCCGCAGATGACCTTCAGCAGGCCGGCCTGCGCCAGCTTCTCCACGAGCCGTCGGTACTTGGGCAGCATGCCCGCGTGGTGCACGCCGATGCCGTGGCGCACGTACCGCGAGAGGTTGCGGCCGAACTTGGTGGTGAAGCGGAAGTTGCCGATCAGGTCGGCGATCTTGTCCTTCTCCTCGCGGGTGCACATGTTGATGCTCATCAGCGACTGCGCGCGCTCGACGGCCTGTGCCTGCGTGAAGTGGACGATGTAGACCGGCGCCTGCTTGGTCTCCAGGAGCTCGGTGAGCGTCTCCGTGATCGGCGTCAGGCGATATTCGTACGAGAGCGGGACCGGGCGTGTCGCGGAGCGGACCACCGAGGTGGGGCGTCCCGTGCGGCGCGTCAGGTCCTTCTCGAACATCGAGACGTCGCCGAGCGTCGCGGACATGAGGATGAACTGCGCCTGCGGCAGTTCCAGGATCGGGATCTGCCAGGCCCAGCCGCGGTCGCCCTCGGCGTAGAAGTGGAACTCGTCCATCACGACCTGGCCGATGTCGGCGTCCTTGCCGTCCCGCAGCGCGATCGACGCGAGGACCTCGGCCGTGCAGCAGATGACGGGCGCGTCGGAATTGACGGAGGCGTCACCGGTCAGCATGCCGACGTTCTCGGTGCCGAAGAGCTTGCACAGGTCGAAGAACTTCTCCGACACCAGCGCCTTGATCGGAGCCGTATAGAAGGTGACCTTGTCCTGGGCGAGCGCCGTGAAGTGCGCGCCCGCCGCGACCAGGCTCTTTCCGGAGCCGGTCGGCGTCGACAAGATCACGTTGGCTCCGGAGACCACCTCGATCAGCGCCTCCTCCTGAGCCGGATAGAGGGTGATGCCCGTCTCCTCGGCCCACGAGGAGAAGGCTTCGAAGAGGGCATCGGGGTCGGCATCCGGCGGCAGCTGATCAATAAGTGTCACACCCCCATCTTGCCTCTCTTCCCACCCGATCAGGGAACCGGTTCCGACCCGATGAGGGAACCGGCGGTCCGAACGAAGATCACGAACGCTACGCTGAGTGGCCAACGGAGCGTCAGCACAACGGGAATGGGGCGGGGAACAGCCATGATGGGTCCGGCACACTCACTGTCGGGGGCGGCGGCCTGGCTCGGCGTCGGAGCGGCCGCGGCTGCGGCGGGGCACACGATGCCCTGGCCGGTTCTCCTCGTCGGAGCCTTGATCTGCGCCGGAGCGGCGCTCGCACCCGACCTCGATCACAAGTCGGCGACCATCTCGCGAGCCTTCGGACCCGTGTCCCGGGGCCTGTGCGAGATCGTCGACAAGCTTTCGGCGGCCGTCTACAAGGCGACGCGCAAGCAGGGCGACCCGCGCCGCGCGGGAGGGCACCGCACCCTCACGCACACCTGGCTGTGGGCGGTCCTCATCGGCGCGGGCTCCTCCGCCCTGGCCATCTTCGGCGGACGCTGGGCGGTCCTGGCGCTGCTCTTCATCCATATGGTGCTCGCCATCGAAGGCCTGCTGTGGCGGGCCGCGCGCGGGTCGAGCAGCGACGTCCTTGTGTGGCTGCTCGCCGCGACGAGCGCCTGGATCCTGGCCGGAGTGCTCGACAAGCCCGGCAACGGCGCGGACTGGCTGTTCACCGCGCCGGGCCAGGAGTACCTGTGGCTGGGTCTGCCGATCGTCCTCGGCGCCCTGGTGCACGACATCGGGGACGCGCTCACGGTCTCCGGCTGCCCGATCCTGTGGCCCATCCCCATCGGCCGCAAGCGCTGGTACCCCGTGGGCCCGCCGAAGCTGATGCGGTTCCGGGCGGGCAGCTGGATCGAGCTGAAGGTCCTGATGCCGGCCTTCATGCTGCTCGGGGGAGTGGGCGGCGCGGCGGCGCTGAACTTCATCTGAGGGGGCGGGCGGGTGCTGGTTGCCTTACCTGTATCCCGCAAGGCCGTCCGCCAGCTCCGCCTCGTCCTCGTCGTGGAACGCGGACAGCGCCTGCTGCAAGGCGAAGGTGCCGTGGAGCGCGGCGGCGCGCGCGGCGATCCCGTCGTCGTCCTTCGCCCGGCCGCCGTACATGCTCAGTGCGAGTACCCGGTCCATCAGCCCCTGGCCGTAGCCGGCGCCGATTGCCGCCAGGTCTTCGGCCGGGTCGCCGAGCGCGACCTCGTCCCAGTCGACCACTCCGCTGAGTCGCGGCCACCCCTCGGGGTCCTCCCACAGCACGTTCTCCCCGCCGAGGTCGCGGTGCACCACCGCCCCGGTGAGGCGGGGGAGGGCATCGAGCGCCGCCAGCTCCCGCTCGGCGCGCCGCCGTCCCGCCTCCGACATGAGGCCGAACAGATCCGCGCGGACGTCCGCCGCGAACCGCCGCCATTCGTCCTCGCGCGCATGCGGCAGCGCAGCCCGTACGCCGGTGTCGGTGCCCGCCTCGGCGAGCGCGGCCAGCAGCTTGGCGTACTGCGCCGCCACCGACTCGGCCACCTCGGGGCGAGCGAGGACGCCGTCGGCCAGGGGCGCTCCGGGGATGCGGCCGAGCACCAGGTACGGCGGCTCGTCCGTGCCGGGGGCGCCGCCCGCGAGCAGTGGCTCGGGCGTGCGGAAGCCGAGGTCGAGGCCGGCGAGCACGCGCAGGGCGGCGGCCTGCCGGGGCAGCCGGGCGGCTGCCGCCTCGGTGCGGGCGAAGCGCACCACCCGCTCCGAACCGATCACCACCTGGTGGAACTGCCCCTGGATCAGGGGAAGTTCCACCACCGTCTCGCCCGGCAGCAGGCGCCCCAGCAGCGCCCGGTTGGCGCTGACCGCGCCAGGCGGCCTATCCATGCCAGGACCGCCACAGCGCCGCGTACGCACCCCCCGCCCCCACCAGCTCGTCATGGCTGCCCAGCTCGCTGATCCGGCCGTTCTCGACGACGGCGATCACATCCGCGTCGTGCGCGGTGTGCAGCCGGTGGGCGATGGCCACGACCGTGCGGCCGTCCAGGACGCGCGCGAGGGAGCGCTCCAAGTGGCGTGCCGCGCGCGGGTCGAGCAGGGAGGTCGCCTCGTCCAGGACCAGTGTGTGCGGATCGGCGAGGACCAGGCGGGCCAGCGCGATCTGCTGGGCCTGCGCCGGGGTGAGGGCGAAGCCGCCCGAGCCCACCTCGGTGTCCAGCCCTTCGCCCAGCGCCTTCGCCCAGCTGTCCGCGTCGACCGCGCCGAGCGCCGCCCACAGCTCGGCGTCCCGCGCTCCCGTCCTGGCGAGCAGGAGGTTGTCGCGCAGGGAGCCCACGAAGACATGGTGCTCCTGGTTGACCAGGGCCACGTGGGCGCGGACCTCCTCCGCGGGCATGGCCGACAGTTCCGCGCCGCCCAGCGTCACGTGACCGTCCCGCGGGGCGTAGATCCCGGCGAGCAGCCTGCCGAGCGTGGACTTGCCCGCGCCGGACGGGCCGACCAGGGCGACGCGTGAGCCCGGCTCGACGGCGAGGGACACCTCGCGCAGGACGTCGACGCCCGCGCGGTAGCCGAAGTGCACGTCGTCCGCGAGCACGTCGCGCCCTTCGGGCGCGACGGAGGTGTCGCCCGCGTCCGGCTCGATGTCCCGCACGCCCACCAGGCGGGCGAGCGAGACCTGGGCGACCTGCAGCTCGTCGTACCAGCGCAGGATGATGCCCAGCGGATCTACGAGCATCTGCGCGATCAGGGCGCCCGTGGCCAGCTGGCCGACGCCGATCCAGCCCTGCAAAACGAACACGCCGCCGACCATCAGGACCGAGCAGAGCACGACGGTGTGGGTGAAGGTGATGACCGGGAAGAGCACGGAGCGCAGGTAGAGCGTGTGCCTCTCCCATGCCGTCCATTCCTTGACGCGGCGCTCGGACAGCTCCACGCGGCGTTCGCCGAGCCGGTGCGCCTCCACCGTGCGCCCCGCGTCGATGGTCTCGGCGAGGGCGGCGGCGACGGCGGCGTACCCGGCGGCCTCCGAGCGGTAGGCGGCGGGCGCCCGCTTGAAGTACCAGCGGCAGCCGACGACGAGCAGGGGCACGGCGATGAGGATGGCGGGTGCCAGCGGTGGCGCGGTCACGGCGAGGCCGCCGATCAGGAGCGCGGCCCACACCACGCCGATAGCCAGCTGCGGCACCGCCTCGCGCATGGCGTTGGCGAGCCGGTCGACGTCCGTGGTGATGCGCGACAGCAGATCGCCCGTCCCGGCCCGCTCGAGCACGCCCGGCGGCAGCCCCACCGAGCGGACGAGGAAGTCCTCGCGCAGATCGGCCAGCATCCGCTCACCGAGCATCGCGCCGCGCAGCCGCACCTGATGGACGAAGAAGGCCTGCACGACGAGCGCGACGGTGAACAGACCGATGGTGCGGCCCAGATGGAGGTCGCGTGCGGTGTCCGTGACGTTCTCGACCAGGTCGCCCAGGAGGTAGGGACCGGCCATGGAGGCGATCACGGCAAAGGTGTTGACCGTGATGAGCAGGGCGAACGCCCGGCGGTGCCGCCTGACCAGTTCGCGTACGTAGGCTCCGACCGTCGCGGGCGCGCCGACGGGCAGGGTGTCCGCGGTGGTCGGGGCCGCCGGGTCGTACTCCGGTGGCGCCAGGCCGATCATGCCGTCTCCTCGATGTCGATGTCGGTCTTGATGTCGGTTGCCGTGCCGGGCTTGGTGGCGGACTTGGTGCCGGCCCGGATGCCGCCCGGCGCCTTCGGCGCCTGTTCCTCGTCCGTCTCACGCGTCACGACCGCCCGGTAGCGCGGCTCGCTGTGCACCAGCGCACGGTGTTCGCCCACCGCCACGACCTCGCCCTCGTGCAGGAAGACCACGCGCTCGGCCCGGTCGAGTAGCAGCGGCGACGAGGTGAGGACCACGGTCGTACGGCCCTTGCGCAGCCCCTTGATGCCCTCGGCGACCCGCGCCTCGGTGTGCGAGTCGACGGCGGAGGTCGGCTCGTCGAGCACGAGGACCCCGGGGTCGGTGATCAACGAGCGTGCCAGCGCGAGGCGTTGGCGCTGCCCGCCCGACAGGGAGCGTCCGCGCTCGGTGACATGGGCGTCCAGCGGGGCCTCGTCCACCGAAGCCTGCGCCAGGGCGTCCAGGACGTCGGCGCACTGCGCGGCCCGCAGCGCCTCGTCGGCGCTGACCTCGCCCGATGCCGGTACGTCCAGGAGGCCGCGGAGCGTGCCCGAGAGCAGCACCGGGTCCTTGTCCTGTACGAGGACGGCGGCACGGGCGGTGGCAAGGGGCACCTCGTCGAGCGCGACCCCGCCGAGCAGTACGGAGGGCAGTTCCTCCGCGTCGTCGAACGCGGCGTGCCCGCCCAGGCGTTCGGCGAGCCGGCCCGCCTCGTCCGGGTCGCCGCACACGACGGCCGTCAGACGGCCCGAGGGAGCCAGGAGCCCGGTCGCCGGGTCGTAGAGATCCCCCGAGGGCGTCTCCGTACTGTCCGGAAGCCCGCCCCCGGCGTGAGTCGTGCGCTGGAGCGCGAGCACCCGGGCGGCGCGCTTGGCCGAGGGGCGCGAGAAGCTGTAGGCCATCGCGATCTCCTCGAAGTGCCGCAGCGGGTAGGTCATCAGCGTGACCGTGCTGTAGACGGTGACCAGTTCGCCGACGGTGATCCGTCCTTCGCGGGCCAGGTTGACGCCGTGCCAGACGACCACGATCAGGAGCAGCCCCGGAAGCAGCACCTGGACCGCCGAGATCACCGCCCACATCCGGGCGCTGCGCACGGCGGCCGTACGCACCTCCTGCGAGGCCCGGCGGTAGCGGTCGAGGAAGAGGTCCTCGCCGCCGATGCCCCGCAGCACCCGGAGGCCCGCCACGGTGTCCGAGGCCAGTTCGGTCGCCCGCCCGGCCTTCTCCCGCTGGTGGTCGGCGCGCCGGGTGGCGCGCGGAAGCAGCGGAAGCACGGCAAGGGCCAGCACCGGGACGCCGATGGCGACGACGATGCCGAGGGCGGGCTGGTAGATGACCACACCCACGCAGACGAGCACGACGGTGAGCGCGGCCGCCGCGAACCGCGAGACCGCCTCCACGAACCAGCCGATCTTCTCGACGTCGCCGGTGGATACCGCGACCACTTCACCGGCGGCGACGCGCCGCGTGAGCGCGGAGCCGAGCTGCGCGGTCTTGCGGGCGAGGAGCTGCTGGACGCGGGCGGCCGCGGTGATCCAGTTGGTGACCGCCGTGCGGTGCAGCATGGTGTCGCCCAGGGCGATGGCGATGCCGAACAGAGTCATCGCCACGCCGGCCACCGCGAGCCGTCCCCCGTCGCGGTCGATCACGGCCTGTACGGCCAGGCCGACGAGGTAGGGGAGCGCCGCGATGGAGCCGAAGTGCAGCAGACCCCAGGCGAGTGACTTCAGCTGGCCGCCGAGCTGGTTCCGCCCGAGCCAGCGCAGGAAGTGAGGGCCCGAACGGGCATCCGGCATGCCCGGGTCGGAGAAGGGAAGATCGCGAATCTGCATGACGTGTGACGTCCCGGGGTCGGTGTCGGAGTCGGAGTCTCGGAGTGGTGGACCGTCGGTTCGGCGGAGCGTGCCGGCGTGAACGGACGGTCGTGATCTGCCAGTAGTGATCGGCCAGTAGTGATCGGTCACGGCGGAAGGGGCGATTCAGCAGCGGTAACAGGCCGTGAAAGGTTCGCCTCGGACGGTGGTGCGAAGCAAACGGTTTTCCGTCGGGGAGTAAAGATTCGGCCCCTTCTCCGCCCGCGGCCGGGCGCCGGAACGGCTTGCGTGATCCGGGTGCGACCATGGACGGATGCGTATAGCTGGTGCGGTGCGAGCGGTGGCTGCCTTCGCGGCCTGCGGTGTTCTTCTGACGTCCTGCGGAAGCGGGGACGACGGGGCGGACGCCGGAGGAAAGGCGGGCACGGACCGGGCGAAGGGTGCCGAGCCGTCCGCCACGACCGACCTCAAGCGCATCCCCGACGTCGGTGACCGCCTCCAGAAGAAGATCCCCGCGAACTCCCGGCAGGTCGTCGCGGTCTACGGGGAGGGCGAGGACTCGGCGAAGTCCACCGTCGTCCTGTACACGAAGTCGGGCTCGACCTGGGACAAGACCCGCAGCTGGGACGCGCACAACGGCAAGAAGGGCTGGACGACCGACCACCGCGAGAACGACAAGCGCAGCCCGGTCGGCGTCTACACCCTCACCGACGCGGGCGGCGTCCTCGCCGATCCGGGCGCCGCACTCCCGTACACCCAGAGCGAGTCGATGCAGGCCCCGCACTACTGGGCCAAGTCGCACTGGCACGACTTCGACTACGTCATCGCCATCGACTACAACCGCGCCAAGGGCACCCCGCCCAACGACCCGACCCGCCCCCGGGGCCAGTCCAAGGGCGGCAGCATCTGGCTGCACATGGACCACGGCAGCGGCACGTCCGGCTGCGTGAGCCTGTCGAAGCAGGGCATGGGCTACCTCCTCAAGAAGCTCGACCCGAAGCAGCATCCGGTCGTGGTGATGGGCGACAAGGCGAACCTGAAGGCCTGACCCCGCGCCTCGCCGAGCCTGCCGGTCCGGCTCCCCGTGCCTGCCTGTCCGGCACTCGGGAACGCATTGCGGTGATCGTCGACTCACCGTAGAAATCCCCCATGAGAAGACGCGTCATGTCCATGCTCGCCGGGGTCACCCTCGCGGCGAGCACACTCTTCAGCGCGGGCCCGGCGGCGGCCGACACGCCCCCGCCTGAGTTCGGCAACGACTGGCACGACCCGATCACGGCCGCCCCGCCCGTCCCGAAGCCGCACACCAAGTCGTGCGAAGTGACCGTGGCCGAGGCACAGTTCAAGGACTTCACGCCCTACGAGGGCGCCTACAGCCCGCCCGGGAAGTGCGGCCCGGGTGACTGGGGCAAGGTGGTGCTGCGCCTCGACGGCAAGGTCAAGGGGCGGCAGTACGACCGCCTCGGCTATCTGCGCATCGGCGGCGTCGAGGTCTTCCGCACGTCCACTCCGGAGCCGTCCGCCGATGGCATCACCTGGTCCGTGGAGAAGGACGTCACGCGCTACCGCGAGACCCTCGGGCACGACCAGCGCGTCGAGATGCTCATCGGGAACGTCGTCAACGAGACGTACACGGGCATCATCGACGTCAAGGCGACCCTGACGTTCTACGCGGCGCAGAAGGCCGGCGACGGCAAGCGCGAGCAGTCGCCCCCGGACCGCGTCCTGCCACTGGGCGACGGCGACGGCACCACCGCCCTCACCGCCCCGCGCAACAGCGAGCGCATCGTCGCCGAGGTCTACGCGACCGGCTCCGGCGGCGGCTGCGAGGAGTACTGGTACCTGACGGTCCCCGATGCCGCGCCGTACTCCTGCAAGGCGGAGGGCGGGCCCTACCGCGAGGTGCAGGTCACGGTCGACGGCCAACTCGCCGGTATCGCCGCGCCGTTCCCGACCGTGTGGACGGGCGGCTGGTCCAACCCCTTCCTGTGGTACGTGATCCCCGGCCCCCGCGCCTTCGACATCAAGCCCATCGAGTACGACCTGACGCCGTTCGCCGGGCTCCTCAACGACGGCCGCCCGCACCAGGTGGAAGTGTCCGTCGCGGGCAGGCCGGAGGCGACGACCGGCTGGCACACGCCCACCAACATCCTGGTCTGGCAGGACGAGAAGAGCGAGCACGTCACCGGAAAACTGACCGCCCACGAGGCGGGCGACCTCGCCAACAAGGCGATATATACGCCCGGTTCACCCGAGCGGCAGCACCGCCTGGACACCAAGGGCAGCCACCGGCTCAGCGTCGCGGGATACGTCGACACCTCCCATGGCCGCGTCAGGACGACCGTGACCCGCGCGCTCGCCAACACCTCCGTGCACCGCTGGACCGAGGGCGAGTCCACCGACGCGCTCCAGTCCACCTGGAGCGACCGCGAGACCGTCACCACGGACGGCCGCGCCACCCGCTTCGACCGCACGTACACGATGGACGGCACGACGACGCTCGGCGCCGGTGACCGGCTGCGCACCGAGATCGACCTCGGCGACCGCGCGCGGACCGTCGTCACGCACCACGGCCGCACCACGGCCCGTTCGGTCACCGACGACCGCTACGAAGGCGACGCCACGTACACCGCCAACGTGCCGCGCGAGGACCGGCACGCCGTCGGTACCTCCCGTGAGCGCTATCGCGTGTACGGCGACGGCGGCTGCTACGACCGCACCCTGGCCACCGAGCAGGGGGCGCTGACGGTGAACCGCCTGCGCTGCTGAGCCCCTCGTCGAACCCCGCGGTTTGGAGCAAGATCCAAGATTTACGCCGATGTGATCTGTAGGTCTTTTGCGGAAGCGATCACTCCACCATAGTGGCGCCTCGCGGAAAGAAATTTCCGTATGGCAGAAGTAAGTTGAAGCCTCACCACAGGAGTGCCCGTGCCGCAGTCCGTACCGTCCATACCGCGACGCGTAGCACGCACATTGCGAACCTCACTGTTCGCGCAGGTCGCCTGCGCGTTGGTGCTCGGAGTCCTCGTCGGACGGCTGTGGCCGGACATGGGCACAGCCGTCCAACCGCTCGGCGACGGCTTCGTACGTCTGATCAAGGCGATGATCGCCCCGCTCGTGTTCTGCGTGGTCGTCGCCGGCATCACCAAGGCCGGAGACCTCAAGGCCTTCGGCCGCATCGGGATCAAGGCCCTCATCTGGTTCGAGGTCGCCACCACGGTCGCCCTCGTCGTCGGCCTGCTCGCCGGAAACCTCGTCAGTCCCGGCACCGGCATGAACGTCGACCCCTCCAAGCTCGACGCCTCCGCCGTCGACGAGAAGACCGGCGGCGGGGAACTGCCCTCGACCAGCGAGTTCATCCTGCACTCGCTGCCCGACAGCGCGATCGGCGCCTTCGCCGAGAACTCACTGCTCCAAGTCCTCGTCCTGTCCTGCCTGGTGGGCGCGGCCCTGCTGCACCTGGGCAACACGAAGGTCCCCGCGATCCTGCCCGCCATCGAGCAGGGCCAGGAGGTCGTCTTCGCGATCGTCGGCTTCATCATGAAGCTGGCGCCGCTCGCCGTGTTCGGCGCCACCGCGCATCTGGTGGGGGAGTACGGGCTCGGCGCCCTGACGACCTACGGCAAGCTCATCGGGGTCTGTTACGCGGTGGCCCTGCTCTTCCTCGTCCTGCTCGGCGTGGCCCTCAAGGCACTGACCGGCCTGAGCCTGTGGAAGTTCGTCCGCTACACGCGCGAGGAGATGCTGCTCGCGCTCGGCACGGCCTCCAGTGAGGCCGTCATGCCGCGCATGATGCAGAAGCTGCGCCAGGCGGGCTGCCGCGACGACGCGGTGGGCCTGGTCCTGCCGACGGGCTACTCCTTCAACCTCGACGGCGCCTCGATCTACCTCTCCGTCGGTACGTTGTTCATCGCGCAGGCCGTGGGCGTGGACCTGAGCCTGGGCCAGCAGATCACGGTCGTCCTCGTGCTGATGCTGACCAGCAAGGGCATGGCGGGCGTGCCCGGTTCGGCGTTCCTCGCGCTGTCCGCGACCGCCTCCGCGCTCGGGGTCATCCCGGCAGGCGCGGTCGCTCTGCTGCTCGGCGTGGACCGCATCATGGACGCCATGCGCGTCGCCACGAACCTGCTCGGCAACTGCGTGGCCGTCTTCGTGGTCTCGCGCTGGGAGGGAGCGTTGGACACGGCGCGGGCCAAGAAGGTCCTGGCCGGGGAGATCGCTTTCGTCCCCGAGCAGGTCGAGCCGGCGGCGACGGCGGAGGAGCCCGGCAGCGCAGATGAGAGCACCGCCGGGCCCAAGTCGCCTACGCCTTCGGCTTCTCCGAGTCCACGCCCGGCCGAGCCTTCTTCCACAGCCCGCGAGTGAAGTCCGGGATCTCCTGCGGCGCGCCCTTCGCCTTGATCGACAGATGGCTCAAGGGGACGGGCGACGTCCAGGTCGCGGCGTCGTAGACGTCGAAGTCGGGCACGAGGCCGAGCTGCATGGTCTGCATCAGACGGAAGATCATGATGTAGTCCATGCCGCCGTGCCCGCCCGGCGGGTTGGAGTGCTCCTTCCACAGCCAGTGGTCGAACTCCGCGGCGTACTTGCCGAAGTCGCCCCACTCGTCGTTCGTGTGGTCCGGCTCGATGTAGATGCGCTCGGGATAGTCCTCGAAGACACCCTTGGTGCCGCCGAGGCTGTTGATGCGGCTGTACGGGTGCGGGGTGGAGACGTCGTGCTCCAGACGGATCACCCGCCCCTTAGCCGTCTGGACGAGGCTGATGGTGCGGTCGCTCTCGATGTACGTCTCCTTCCAGCTCGGGTCGCCCGCGGGCATGTGCGCCTTGCGGTACTCGGCCAGACCGAGGGCGGGCGTGCCGAAGCTGGAGATGTGAGTGACGCGGTCGCCGCGGTTGATGTCCATGTAGTTGGAGACCGGGCCGAAGCCGTGGTTGGGGTAGAGGTCGCCGCGCAGCCGCGTGTGCCACAGGCGCCGCCAGGGCCCCTCGTAGTAGTCCGGGTCGAACATCAGGCCGCGCAGGTCGTGGTTGTAGGCGCCCGCCCCGTGCAGCAGATCGCCGAACTTGCCCGCGTGGGCCATGCGCAGGACGCGCATCTCGTTCTTGCCGTAGCAGCAGTTCTCCAGCTGCATGCAGTGTCTGCGGGTGCGCTCGGAGAGGTCGACCAGTTCCCAGAGCTGGTCGAGCTGGAGGGCGACGGGACACTCCACGCCGACGTGCTTGCCGTTGAGCATCGCCGTCTTGGACATCTCGAAGTGCCAGTCCCAGGGCGTCGCCACGTACACGAAGTCGATGTCCCCGCGCTTGCACAGGTTCTCGAAGTCGTGATCGCCCTTGGTGTACGTCGCCGGGGCGGGCTGGCCCGCGTCGGTGACCTTCTTCGCGGCGGCCGCGGTCTTGTCCTTGACCGGGTCGCAGAGCGCGACGACCTTGACCCCCGGGACCGCCAGGAACAGGTCGATCATGCTGCCGCCGCGATTGCCGAGCCCGACGATGCCCACGCGCACCGTGGTACGCCGCTCGAACGGGACGCCGACCATGGTCTTGCCCTTGCGCGGCGGCGCCTGGGCGGCCGATGCGCTCGTGCCTTGCGCGGTATCCGCATGGGCCGTGCCGCCGCTGAAGGCGCCCCCCAGGCCGAGTCCCGCCCCGGCGAGGCCCGCGGTGCGCAGGACATTGCGCCGGGAGTGGCCGTCGGAGGACGACGGGCCATCGGCGGACTCGTCAGGGGCCGGTACTGCGTTCTCGTCGTGCATCGGGACCTCCGTAGCTCAGGGGCGGCTGGTCTCTACCACTGGGGCGGAAGCCACCTTGGCCGGAGCACGGCTGGGGCGCAAGGGACCTGAGTGGACGGAGAGTTGGACTTATGTGCCGGATCCTCAGGTAGCTCGATAGCTCGATAGCTCGATAGCTCGGGATGCCGGTGCCGGTGCCGGTGCCGTCAGCCGAACCAGGAACGTCGCCCGCTCGTCCCGTTCGATGCCCGGCGTGCCCGGCGCTTGAAGCGGGACAGCAGGCGTCTGGCGCGGTGTTGGAGGTCCGCGTTCTCGACCCGCGGGAGCAGTTCGTCGAGCATGGTCACGGCGCGTTCCGGGTCGCCCGACTCGCCGACGCTGTGTGCGTGTTGCAGGGCCCACTCGATGGGGAAGTCAGTCCCGTGCACCGCACGGAAGAGCGGGATCAGCGCGTCGTAGTGACGAGCTGCGGCCGCGTGGTCCTCCAGGAGGTGACTGTCGATGGCCACACAGACCTGTGCCTCATAGCGTGCCATGTCGGTGTCGGGCAGACCGCGGGCGAGATCGGGCAGCAGGGGTTCAAAGACGGCACGTCGGCGCAGCGAATCGGCGCGGCTGACCGGCATGAAGGACATATGCACGGGTCCCGCCGCGGCGCGGGTGACGGTCCGTCCCTCGGCCAGGTCGAGACGTGCGCGCAGGGTGACCGGGTCACAGGGCCCGAGGACTCGCGCCGCCAAAGCGATCACCTCCTTCAGCTCGGGGAAGGCGTCCCTGACCCCGTCGTACGCGAGCCGCCCGAAAAGCAGCGCCCGGGCTTCGATGGTGCGTCGATCCTCGGGGCCGAAGACCCGGGTCAGTTTCGGCACGATGCGAAGCAGCCTGTCGTCGCTGCTGCGGACTGCCCGGGCGAGCATCGCCTCCGCGGTGAGCGGATCGTCGGGCCCCAGCTCACGCTGTGCGTCCGGGATCAGTGCGTCGAGGAGATCGAGGAACTCCTGTGGGTCGGCGTCCGGCGGGAGCGCGACGATCTGGTCGAGTCGTCGGCGGAGGCCGGAGCGCACCGGGTCGGCGCCGGAGGCAGGGCCGGCCGGGGAGTGCGGGGGACTTGGCGCCACGGTGTTCGGCTCGGTGGGCGCGTTCGGTGGACCTGGGGCCGGGGAGCCCAGCACGGTGGCTGCGTGCGGGGGTCCCGAGGCGGGGGCCGTGACGGTCACCGCGGATGCCACTTCGGCCAGCAGCGCGAGCCGACGCTCGACGTCACGGGCGTGGCGGGGGCGCTGGTCGGGGTCCTTGGCCAGTAGGTCCAGTACGAGCTGATCCGCGGCAGGGGGCATACCCGAGCGCGTTGAGCTGGGGCGTGGAGGTGGTGCGGTCAGGTGCTGGGCGTTCAGGGCCGCCGCCGGAGCGGCACGGAAAGGGGGATGCCCCGTCCACAGCTCCATGAGGACGCAGCCGAGGGAGTACAGGTCGCTGCGTCCGTCGACCGGGTCACCCATGAGTCTCTCCGGTGCCATGAACCCGGGAGTACCGACGGCGAAGCCCTCGCCGGTGATAGCCGCCCCGCCGTCCTGCCGTTTTGCGATACCGAAGTCGAGGACCTTCACCGTGCCGCTGTCGGTCAGGATGAGGTTGGCGGGGGTGATGTCGCGGTGGACGATGCCGGCGTCGTGGGCGACGGCCAGAGCGGCGCAGATCTGGCGCGTCCACGCCAGGGTGTCCTTGAAGGGCGGGAGACCGCGGGTGATGAGTTCGGCGAAGGTCTGGCCGGGCACGAGCTCCATCACGATGTAGATGAAAGGCCACCCGTCCCGCTCCAAGCGGCCGAAGTCGTGGATCGTCGCGATGTTGGGATGTGTCAGATTGCCCGCTAACTCCGCCTCCTGGATCAGGCGTTGGGTCAGTTCCAGGGTCCCGGCCGCGCCGATTTTCACCGCGACCGGACGGCCTATGCGCAGATCATGGGCACGCCACGCGGTCCCGAATCCGCCATGGCCCAGCTCGGAATCGAGTCGGTACCGCCCGTCGAGAACGTCACCCTGTCGCGTCATGCCGCTCCCCTCGCCATACCGACAACGGGTCATGGTGCCAGACAGGGTGACAAAAGTGACCCGCATGCCAACAGTGCGCAGCGGGGTTCCGGTGACGCGGATCCGCCGGGGCCGGGCTATGCGCCGCTGCCGCTCTCACGGTCGCGTCGCTCGCTCCAATTCCTGGAGCACGGAGTAGTAGTGACGGCCCGTCGCGTGGTCCATGCCGACCTCGCACATGCGGTTCGCCGAGAGGTGCGCGTCGAAGGGGCGGGCGGTGACCTCCGCGGCTTCCTTGTGGGTGGCCGATTCGGTCAGTTCCTTGTGCAGCATGCCGCGGTCGCCGGCGAAGGCGCAGCAGCCCGCGTCGTCGGGGACCACCACTTCGTCCGCGCATGCCTCGGCGACGGTACGCAGCTGGGCCTCGTCTCCGAGGTGGCTCATGGAGCAGGTGGGGTGCAGGACGGCGGAGCCGATCGTGCGGTGCACGGTCAGATGGGGGAGCAGCTCGTCCGCGGCCCAGACCAGGGAGTCGACGACCGTCAGCTCGCGGTGCAGCTTGCGGTTGTCGGCGCTCAGATAGGGCACGACCTCGTGCGCGATGCCCAGCGTGCAGGACGAGGCGTCCACCACCAGGGGCAGCCTGCCGCCCGCCGTCCAGCCCCAGGCCGCCTCGACGATGCGGTTGGCCATCACCGCGTTGCCCTCGTCGTAGCCCTTGGAGTGCCAGATCGTCGCGCAGCACGTCCCCGCGACATCGCCGGGAATCCAGACGGGCCGTCCCGCGCGCGCGGAGACGGCGACCACCGCTTCGGGCAGGGAGCGGTCGCCGGGGCTGCCGAAGATGCGGTTGACGCACGCCGGGTAGTAGACGGCGCTCGCGCCCACGCGGGTGGTGCGCGGCAGTTTCCGGGCGGCCGCGCCGGGGATGTCCGGCAGCCACTCGGGGACCAGGTCGGGGCGCACGGCCTTGCGTGCGGCGCGCGTCACCGAGGTCAGGAGCCGGTCGCTGATGCGGTCGGCGGCGCCGACCGCGAGCCGGGCGGCGGCCTCGACGGCCTTGAAGTTCTTGGCGGTGAAGGCGGCCACCTTCTCCTCGCGCGGGGAGTGCCGTGCGTGACGGAAGTCCTTCATCAGGGCGCCCGTGTCGATGCCCACCGGGCAGGCCAGCTTGCAGGTCGAGTCGCCGGCGCAGGTGTCCACGGCGTCGTATCCGTACGCCTCGACCAGGCCGTCCTCGACCGGGGAGCCGGAAGGCTGGCGCATCATCTCGCGGCGCAGCACGATCCGCTGGCGCGGGGTCGTCGTCAGGTCCTCGCTGGGGCAGGTCGGTTCGCAGAAGCCGCACTCGATGCAGGGGTCCGCGATCAGCTCCACCTTGGGGATGGTCTTCAGGCCGCGCAGATGGGCCTTGGGGTCGCGGTCGAGGACGATGCGCGGCGCGAGCACCCCGTCCGGGTCGATGACCTGCTTGGTGCGCCACATCAACTCCGTGGCCTTGGACCCCCATTCGAGCTCCAGGAAGGGGGCGATGTTGCGGCCCGTCGCGTGCTCGGCCTTGAGCGAGCCGTCGAAGCGCTCGACGGTCAGCCGGCAGAAGTCGTCCATGAAGGCGGCATAGCGCTCCACGTCCGCGGGCAGGGCCGCGTCGAAGGCCAGCAGGAAGTGCAGATTGCCGTGTGCGGCATGGCCCGCCACGGCGGCGTCGAAGCCGTGCCGCGTCTGCAGTTCGAGCAGCGACTCGCAGGCGTCGGCCAGGCGCGACGGCGGCACCGCGAAGTCCTCGGTGATCAGCGTGGTCCCGGAGGGCCGCGATCCGCCCACCGCGGTCACGAAGGCCTTGCGGGCCTTCCAGTAGCTCCCGATCGTCTTCGGGTCGCGGGTGAAGGTGTTGGTCACCGAGGCGACCGGCGCGACGAGTTCGAGCCCTTCGACGACCTTGGCGGCCGCCGCTTCGTACGCCTCCTGGCGCGCCTCGTCCGGAGCGCGGAACTCCACCAGGAGCGCGGCCGTGGACTTCGGGAGCTGCGCCCAGTCGGCGGGCACCCCCGCGACGCTGATCGAGGCGCGCAGCGTGTTGCCGTCCATCAGCTCGACGGCCAGTGCGCCCGCTTCGTTGAACAGCGGGACGGCCGCCGCGGCGGCGGGAAGGGAGGGGAAGAAGAGCAGGGCCGTGGTGACCCGGCGGTCCAGCGGCAGCGTGTCGAAGACGACCTCCGAGATGAAGCCGAAGGTGCCCTCCGAGCCGACCATCAGGCCGCGCAGGATCTCCACGGGAGTCGTGCCGTCGAGGAACGCGTCCAGGCGGTAGCCGTTCGTGTTCTTGATCTCGTACTTGGCGCGGATGCGGGCGGTGAGCTCCCGGTCCGCCTCGATCTCCCCTTTGATCGCCAGCAGGCCCTCGCACAGGGCCGGCTCGGCGTGCGCCAGCTGCTCGTCGGCGTCCGGCTCGGCGGTGTCCACGACCGTGCCCGTCGGCAGGACGAAGGTCAGCGAGGCCACCGTGCGATAGGAGTTGCGGGTGGTGCCCGCCGTCATCCCCGAGGCGTTGTTCGCGACGACCCCGCCGATCGTGCAGGCGATGGCGCTCGCCGGGTCGGGGCCGAGCACGCGCCCGTGCCGGGCGAGCGTGGCGTTGGCCCGCAGGATCGTCGTGCCGGGGCCGATGCGGGCCTGCCCGCCGTCGCCGATGACCTCGATGCCCGCCCAGTGCTTGCGCACGTCGACCAGGATGTCCTCGCCCTGGGCCTGGCCGTTGAGGGAGGTGCCCGCCGCGCGGAAGACGACCTCACGGCTCCGGCCGTGCGCGTAGGACAGGACGGCGGAGATGTCGTCGATGTCCTCCGCGACGACCACGACCTGCGGCACGAAGCGGTAAGGGCTCGCGTCGGAGGCGTACCGCACGAGGTCGGAGATCTTCGTCAGGACCTTGTCCGGGCCCAGGAGCGCGGACAGTTCCGAGCGCAGCGGCTCGGGGGTGCCCGCGGCTTGCCGGTCCGGCACCCGGTCGGGGGCCGGGCCCTCGGTGCGCCGTGCGGGGCGCAGGGCTTCCGGCTTGGGCTCCAGGAACGGCATGAGCTCTCCTCGGCGGGTCGTACGGTCGGGCTGGGGCGTACGGTCTGGCGGGGTCGTACGGTCGGGCTGGATCGTACGGTCGGGCGGCGCGGCAGTGGGTCCGGACGGCCGCCGGGATCAGCAGCGGCGGATCTCCGGCACATCGAACAGGGCGTTCAGCAGGCCGCCCAGCTGCTCGCGCTGCTCGGCGTCCAGTGGGGCCAGGATGTCCTCTGCGGCGGCCCTTCGCGCGCTGCGCAGCTCGCGCAGGGCCTTGCGTCCCGCGTCCGTGAGCTCGATGCGGATCACCCGCCGGTTGGTGGGATCGGGGACACGCCGTACGTGATCACTGGCCTCCAGTGCGTCGACCAGGCTCGTCACGGCGCGCGGGACCACCTCGAGGTGCTGGGCGAGATCGGCCATGCGCGGCGGCGTGTCGTACTGCACGAGGGTGCGCAGCAGGCGGGACTGGGCCGGGGTGATGCCGATCGGCACGAGGTGGCGCTTCTGGATGCGGTGCAGCCTGCGGGTCAGCCGCAGCAGCTGTTCGGCGAGCAGTCCGTCGGCGTCCGGGGTGTTCATGCGGGAACAATATCAGGACCTTGTGCATTGTGAGTATAGGTAACAGTGAGCTATGCTCCCTCAGTAATCGTCGGCTGTATCTCTGCCGACCGCCGTCTCACCTCCCGTAGGAGCCCATGCGTCACGACGAACCCAAGTGGACACCGCAGCCCCCGGCCCCCGGCCAGGAAGAACAGCCGCGGCAGATCCGCCGCATCCTGCGCCTCTTCCGCCCCTACCGCGCCCGCCTCGCGATCGTCGGCCTGCTGGTCGGCGCCGCATCCCTGGTCTCGGTCGCCACCCCCTTCCTGCTGAAGGAAATCCTCGACACCGCCATCCCGCAGGGCAGGACGGGCCTGCTGAGCCTGCTCGCCCTCGGAATGATCCTCAGCGCGGTCGTCACCAGCGTCTTCGGCGTCCTGCAGACCCTGATCAGCACGACGGTCGGCCAGCGCGTCATGCACGACCTGCGCACGTCCGTCTACGGCCGCCTGCAGAGCATGTCGCTCGCCTTCTTCACCCGGACCCGCACCGGCGAGGTCCAGTCCCGCATCGCCAGCGACATCGGCGGCATGCAGGCGACGGTCACCTCCACCGCCACCTCCCTGGTCTCGAACCTCACCAGCGTGATCGCCACGATCGTGGCGATGCTCGCCCTGGACTGGCGCCTGACGGTGGTCTCGCTGCTCCTGCTGCCCGTCTTCGTGTGGATCAGCCGCCGGGTCGGCCGCGAGCGCAAGAAGATAGCCACCCAGCGCCAGAAGCAGATGGCCGCGATGGCCGCCACGGTCACCGAATCGCTCTCCGTCAGCGGCATCCTGCTGGGCCGCACGATGGGCCGCTCCGACTCGCTGACCAAGACCTTCGCCGACGAGTCCGAGCGCCTCGTCGACCTGGAGGTCCGCTCGAACATGGCGGGGCGCTGGCGCATGGCCGTCATATCCATCGTCATGGCCGCCATGCCCGCCGTCATCTACTGGACCGCGGGCCTGGCCTTCCAGATGGGCGGCCCGACGGTCTCGATCGGCACGCTCGTCGCCTTCGTCTCGCTCCAGCAGGGTCTGTTCCGGCCCACCGTGAGCCTGCTCTCCACCGGCGTGCAGATCCAGACCTCGCTCGCGCTCTTCCAGCGCATCTTCGAATACCTCGACCTGCCGATCGACATCACCGAGCCCGAGCACCCAGTGCGCCTGGACAAGATCAAGGGCGAAGTCCGCTTCGAGGGCGTCGAGTTCCGCTACGACGGCGACGAGGGCCAGGGCCGCCCGATCCTCGACGGCATCGACATCACCGTCCCCGCCGGCGGCAGCCTGGCCGTCGTGGGCCCCACCGGCTCGGGCAAGTCGACCCTGAGCTATCTGGTGCCGCGGCTGTACGACGTCACGGGCGGCCGCGTCACGATCGACGGCGTCGACGTGCGTGACCTGGACTTCGACTCGCTGGCCCGCGCGGTGGGCGTCGTCTCCCAGGAGACGTATCTCTTCCACGCCTCGGTCGCCGAGAACCTGCGCTTCGCCAAGCCCGACGCCACGGACGAGGAACTCGTCGCCGCCGCGGGCGCGGCCCAGATCCACGACCACATCGCCTCCCTGCCCGACGGGTACGACACCGTGGTCGGCGAGCGCGGCCACCGCTTCTCCGGAGGCGAGAAGCAGCGCCTGGCCATCGCCCGTACGATCCTGCGCGATCCGCCCGTGCTCATCCTGGACGAGGCCACCAGCGCCCTGGACACGCACACCGAGCACGCCGTACAGGACGCCATCGACGCCTTGTCCGCCGACCGGACGACGCTGACCATCGCCCACCGGCTCTCCACGGTCCGCGGCGCCGACCAGATCGTGGTCCTGGACGCCGGACGCACCGCCGAGCGCGGCAGCCACGAGGAGCTCCTGGCCAGGGACGGCCGTTATGCCGCCCTGGTACGTCGAGACGCTCAACTTGAGCCCGCGACATGAAAATATGCTCGGTATGTCCGCATTTGCGGGATAATGTGCCCGCATGCTGCAGACCAAGACTCCGCGCCGGGGCACGATTCGACTGACGCGCCGGGGCCGGATCGCCCTGATCGCGACCGGAGCCGTCGCGGCGGTCACCGCCGTGGCGGTGCCGCTGCTGCTCCCGGACGACAGCGCGCGCCCCCAGACACTGACCATCCCGGAGGGCTGGCGCTCGAGCCAGGTGTACGGGGCTGTCGACAAGGCCCTCGACGTGCCGGCCGGCACCACGAAGAAGGCCATTCCCAAGGCCCGGCTCAAGCTGCCCGGCGACGCGAGCGGCAACCCCGAGGGGTACCTCTTCCCGGCGACCTATCCCATCGGCGACCAGTCGACCCCCGCGTCCGTCCTCTCGTACATGGTGAACACCGCCACCAAGAACTTCAGCGGCGGCCAGGTCACCGCGGGCGCCGACCGCAACGCCGTGAACGTCTACCAGACCGTCACCATCGCCAGCATGATCGAAGCCGAGGCGGGCTCCAAGGAGGACATGGGCAAGGTGGCCCGGGTCATCTACAACCGCCTCGAACAGGGCATGCCCCTGCAGATGGACTCGACGATCAATTACGCCCTCAACCGCTCGACGCTGAACACCCGCGACAGCGACACGAAGATCAACAGCCCCTACAACACCTACACGCGCATGGGCCTGCCCCCCACCCCGATCGGCAACCCCGGCGAGGAGGCGATGCGCGCGGCGACCAGCCCGACTCAGGGCGACTGGCTGTACTTCGTGACGGTGAAGCCGGGCGACACCCGCTTCACGTCGAACTTCGAGGAGCAGCGCAAGAACGTCGCGGAGTTCAACAAGAACAAGAGCAAGGACCAGGACGGCGAGGACCAGGGCAAGGACGAGAACAAGCAGGACGGCTAGGAGCCCGCGAAGAAGCCGTCGGACGCCGGCACGGTGCTCACGCCGTGACCGGCGCCCCCGCGAGCAGCCGCTGGATGTCCCGGACCGCCGCGCGCCCCGCGCGGTTCGCGCCGATCGTGCTGGCCGAGGGGCCGTACCCCACCAGGTGGATGCGGGGGTCGGCGGCGGCCCGGGTGCCCTCCATGCGGATGCCGCCGCCCGGCTCGCGCAGGTGCAGCGGCGCCAGGTGCTCGATGGCCGCCCGGAACCCGGTGGCCCAGAGAATGACGTCGACCTCCACGTGCCGCCCGTCGTCCCACTCCACGCCGCTGGGCGTGATGCGGTCGAACATCGGGAGCCGGTCGAGCACCCCCTCCGCCCGCGCCTGCCGGATGGCGTCGTTGACGGGCAGCCCGGTCACGGACACCACGCTGCGCGGCGCGAGCCCCTGGCGTACGCGCTCCTCGACCATGGCGACGGCCTCGCGTCCCCAGTTCTCGTCGAACGGGCCGTCGCGGAAGACGGGCTCCCGCCGGGTGACCCAAGTGGTCCCGGCGGCGTGCGGAGCGATCTCCATCAGATGCTGGGTGCCCGAAGCCCCGCCGCCCACGACGATCACCCGCTGTCCCTTGAAGGCCTCGGGCCCCGGATAGACGGCCGTGTGCAACTGCCGCCCGCGGAAGGTCTCCTGCCCCGGATAGCGCGGCCAGAACGGGCGGTCCCAGGTCCCCGTGGCATTGACCAGGGTGCGGGTCGCCCAGGTCCCGGCCGACGTCTCCACAAGCAGCCGCCCGCCGTCGCCCTCGCGCACCTGGTGCACGTCGACGGGCCGGTGCACCCGCAGGTCGAAGCGCCGCTCGTACTCCTCGAAGTACTCCCGGATGACCTCCGAGGAGGGCCGCGCGGGATCGGCGCCCGTCAGCTCGAAGCCGGGCAGCGAGTGCATGCCGTGCACCTTGCCGTAGGTGAGCGAAGGCCAGCGGAACTGCCAGGCGCCGCCGGGGTGCGGGGCGTGGTCCAGGACGACGAAGTCGCGGTCCGGCTCGAATCCGACCCTGCGCAGGTGGTAGGCGCTGGAGAGGCCTGCCTGCCCGGCGCCTATGACGAGCGTGTCCACCTCGCGCGCGTCCACCTCGTGCGCACCGATTTCTCGTGCCGCTGCGTGTGCGGCCGCGTCCCGTACCCCGATGTCGTTCACGCTTCTACTAACTCCATCGGGGTCCGGGATCTTCCCCCGCCGGCGTACGGGTCAGCGCCCGCCCGCCACCAGGAGCGGCGCACCGCCCGGAGCGGAGGCCGGACGCCCGCCGGCCGCGGACGCCCCGCCCAGCTGCGAGGCCGGAATGCGGGGCAGCAGCCCGCGCGCCGCCAGGTCCGGGATCACGCCCTCGCCGAACCAGTACGCCTCCTCCAGGTGCGGATAGCCCGACAGGACGAAGTGCTCGACGCCGAGCGCGTGATACTCCTCGATCCGGTCGGCGACGTCCGCGTGGCTGCCCACCAGCGCGGTGCCCGCGCCGCCGCGTACGAGACCCACGCCCGCCCACAGGTTCGGCGAGATCTCCAGGTCGCCGCGGGAACCGCCGTGCAGCGCCAGCATCCGCTGCTGGCCGACGGACTCGCTGCGGCCCAGCGCCTGCTGGGCGGCGGCGATGGTGTCCGGGTCGAGGTCGTCGAGCAGCCGGCCCGCGGTGGCCCACGCCTCGGCGGCGGAATCGCGCGAGATGGTGTGAAGGCGGATCCCGAAGCGGACCGTGCGCCCCTGCTCCTCGGCCAGCCCGCGAATCCAGTCGATCTTCTGCTTGACCTGCTCCGGCGGCTCGCCCCACGTCAGGTACACATCGGTGTGGCGGGCTGCGACCGGTCCGGCCGCCGGCGACGAACCGCCGAAGAAGATCTCCGGCAGCGGGTCCGGCGGCAGCGCGGTCAGACCGCCCTCCACGTCGTAGTGCTCCCCGTGGAAGTCGAAGGGCTTGCCGCCCCACACGCCCCGCACGATGGACAGGAACTCGTCGGTACGGGCATAGCGGTGATCGTGGTCGAGATGGTCGCCGAAGCGCCGCTGCTCGGTGGAGTCGCCGCCCGTGACGACGTTCAGGAGCAGGCGCCCGCGCGTGATGCGCTGATACGTGGACGCCATCTGGGCGGCGAGCACGGGCGAGATGAGGCCGGGCCGGAACGCCACCAGGAACTTGAGCCGCTCCGTGTGCTGGGCAAGGGCCACCGTCGTCAGCCAGGCGTCCTCGCACCAGGTGCCGGTCGGGGTAAGGACCGCCTCGAAGCCCAACTGCTCGGCCGCCTTGGCGATCTGGATCAGATAGTCGATGTCGGGAGCCCGCACCCCGCTGACCGGGGCGACACGGGAGCGCTTGACGCCGCCGTCGGTGTAGGCGTGCCGGTCGACGAGGGTGCGACCGTCGCCGCCGGTCGGCAGGAACCAGTTGAGGTGGACGGTCATCGTCAGGACTCCTTGTTGTACGTGCGCGGCTTGCTGGTCGAGGGCGGCAGGCTGCCGTTGAAGCGGGTGTCGACGAAGTCGCCGAAGTCGACGCGGCGCGGAATGAGCTTCTGGCCGGTGAAGGTGTCCGCGATCTGCTGCTCGGAAGAGATCACGTTCTTGTCGATGGCCACCGGGACCCGCGTGCCGTTGCTGCGCTTGACGGCGGCGAGCGCAGCCTCGTAGGGCAGCCCGGTGTCCTTCGCCCAGACCTTCGCCCACGCCTCGGGGTGGTCGTAGACCCAGTCCTGGGCCTTGCGCAGCCGCTTGAGGTAGTCGGTGATCGCTGCGGACTTCTTCTTGTCCTTGAGCGCGTCGGGCGCCGCCACCTGGAAGCTCAGGCCGTTCACCAGGCCTTCGCCGTCGGTCAGGATGCGCCCCTTCTTGCTCTCCAGGACCTGCGAGGTGTACGGGTCCCAGACGGCCCAGGCGTCCACCTTGCCGCTGGTGAACGCGGCGAGGGCGTCGGCCGGCTGCAGATACTTGACCTTGACGTCCTTGAGGCCGAGCCCCGCCTTCTTGAGGGACGCGATGAGCTGGAAGTTCGCCGACGAACCCTGGGTCACGGCGATGGACTTGCCCTTGAGCTCCTCGGTCTTCTTCAGGGACGAGCCATTGGGCACGAGGATCGCCTCGCCCTTCGCGGAGCCGTGGTACGCGGCCACCGCCGAGATCTTCGAGTTGGCTCCGGCGGCGAAGACGGGCGGTGTGTTGCCGACGGCGCCGAGGTCCACGGCCTTGGCGTTGATGGCCTCCAGGAGCGGAGGCCCGGAGGTGAACGTGGACCAGTGGATCTTGTACTTCAGGTCGTCCAGCTCCCCGGCCGCACGCAGCACGGCCTCCGAACCGCCCTTCTGGTCACCGACGTTGAGGGTGAGCGACCCTTTGCCGTCGGTCCTGCCGCCCGCGCCGGCGGAGGAGGTGCTCGCGGAGGGGGAGCCGGAGCATGCGGCGAGCAGCAGGGCCAGGGGGAGGAGCAGGGCGGGGGCGGCGATGTGTCGTCGCATGGTGAGTCCGTTCGGTGTGTTCGTGCTGTGCGGGGGAGGGTTACGGGCGGTGTTCAGGCCGCGGCGACGGTTTCCGGTTCCGGAGAGACTTCCTCCGCGTCGACGCCCAGGCGCCGCAGAAGCTCGGCGCGCAGTTCGCCGAAGCGCGGATCGGCGATGCCGCGCGGCCGCTCCAGATCGATCTCGGTCTCGTACGCGATGACCCCCTCGTCCATGACGAGGACCCGGTCGGCGAGGAACACGGCCTCCTCGACGTCGTGCGTGACGAGCAGGACGGCGCAGCCGCGCCGCTGCCACAGTTCGTCGACGAGCCGTTGGGCCTTGATGCGGGTGAGTGCGTCGAGCGCGCCGAAGGGTTCGTCGAGCAGCAGCAGGTCGGGCTCGCGCACCAGGGCGCGGGCCAGCGAGGCGCGCTGGGCCTCGCCGCCGGAGAGCGTCTTGGGCCAGGCGTTCGTACGGTGCTTGAGCCCGACCTCCTCCAACGCCCGCTCGGCGAGGCCGCGTTCGGGCTTGCCCTGCAGACCGAGCAGGACGTTGCGCCACACGCGCTTCCAGGGCATGAGGCGGGGCGCCTGGAACGCGACAGCCTTGCGGCGCGGCACGAGCACCGTCCCCTCGATGTCGCGGTCGAGCCCGGCGAGGATGCGCAGCAGGGTCGACTTGCCGCAGCCACTGCGTCCGAGCAGCGCCACGAACTCGCCCGGTTTCACGTCGAGGTCGAGCCGGTCGATGACGGCGCGCCCGTCGAAGGTGCGGGTCAGGCCTTCGACGCGTACGGCCGAAGTCGCCCGGGTCGTGGGGGAAGCGGTGGTCACCGGCCGGTGAACGTCGGTCGCCATTGCAGCAGCAGCCTTTCGAGGGTGCGGACGATGAAGTCGGCGATGAGGCCGAGGAAGGCGTAGACGATCAGGCAGACGACGATCACGTCGGTCCGCAGGAAGTCACGCGCCTGGACCATGAGGAAGCCGATCCCGGAGTCCGCGTTGATCTGCTCGGCGAAGACCAGGGCGAGCCAGGCGATGCCGAGGGAGTAGCGCAGGCCGGTCATCGCGCCCGGCAGCGCGCCCGGCAGGATGACGTGGCGCACGAGCCCCCACCGCGAGAGCCCCAGGGACTCACCGGCCTCGATGAGCTGCGAGTCGACCCCGCGGATGCCCGCGTAGACGTTCAGGTAGAGCGGGAAGGACACGCCGAGCGTGATGATGGCGACCTTGGGCGCCTCGCCGATGCCGAACCAGATGATGAACAGCGGGATGAGCCCGACGAAGGGCACGGTGCGCAGCATCTGCACGCTGGCGTCGACAAGATCCTCACCGACGCGGAAGAGCCCCGAGACGAGCGCGAGCGAGGTCCCGACGAGCGTGCCGAGCAGCATGCCCACGGCGACCCGCTGCAGGGAGACCCCCATGGCGGAGGTCAGCGAGCCGTCGGAGAGGAGGTCACGGCCGACACCGGCGATGGTCCCCGGCGAGGCGAGGATGTCGGCGCTCAACGTCCCTGTGGAGCTGAGGAGTTGCCACAGGGCGAGGAGCGCGAGGGGGCCGGAGGTGCGGCGCAGCCAGCGGGGGACGCGGGCGCGGCGGGTGGAGGAGGGGACGATGGGGACGAGGTCGGGCTCGGCGCCTGACCGGGTGGCGGTGCTGGGGTCGTCGGCGGTCTCGGCGGGATCATCCGGCTTGGATATACCCGAAATGTCGGATACGGGATCCGGCGGGGCATGGCTGATGCTCAAGGGTGCTCCACGGCAGGGCAGGAGGGAGGGATGCCCGAAGGCCAGGGCGGGGGGCGGCTAGGCCGACTGGATCAACCGCACGCAGGCGTCAGGGCAGAGAAAAGCACAGGGTGCAAAAGAGAGAGGGGGAGCTGAGGCTGAAAGAGCGTCAGCAGCCGCGGCGACACGCAGCAGAAGCCACCCGCAGCAGGTCGATGTGACCGCGCGTGGTGAGCAGGGCTGAACGCAACATGCCGCAGAACGTAGCCAGATCGTCGGCGTACGGTCAATGCCGTCTCGAAAGGCGGACTCCACGTATCAGTGAATGGAAGTCGCGTGAGGGAGGATGGGCCCATGTCCGACGCTTTCACCACACGTGTCCTGAACGTCACCACCGGCTCGGAAGAGAAGGTCTTCGACCTCACCGACGCCTGCCAGAGTTTCCTGCGCGAGGTGGCAGGCGGCCGCGACGGCCTGCTCAACCTCTTCGTCCCGCACGCGACCGCCGGCATCGCGATCCTGGAGACGGGCGCGGGCAGCGACAACGACCTGCTTGCCGCGCTGCACACCCTGCTCCCCGCCGACGACCGCTGGCAGCACCGCCACGGCAGCCCCGGCCACGGCCGCGACCACGTCCTGCCGGCGCTGGTACCGCCGCATGCGACGCTGCCGGTCCTGGAGGGGCGCCTTGAGCTGGGGACGTGGCAGTCGGTGTGCCTGGTGGACACGAACCGGGACAATCCCCGGCGGGAGGTGCGGATGAGTTTCCTGGGCTGACGAAGATCGCCGCCCGGGGCGGGGCCGGGCAGGCGGAGGCTCGCGCTGTATCCGTATTCGGGAGTGCGCCGGTGATCCCCGGTCAGCGGCGGCCGGTGGCCAGGATGACGAGGAACTGGCCGCCGCCCGGCTGGATGTCGGCGGTCACCGGCAGCCCCGGTACCAGTCGGGAGAACCGGTCCACCAGCCAATCCGCCGCCTCTTGGGCGTCCCGCTCGGTCGGACAGCGGCCCACCATTTCGCGGCCCCCCTTGCGCTCCAGCCTCTCGGCAACGGTGATCAGCGGTGCGGGTTCGACCACGTACAGGCGGTCAGGCCAGGCGATGGTCACCTTGACCGCGCCCTTGCGGGTGTTGCATCCGCGGTGCGCGAGCCGCTCGGCGATCTTGGCCTTCCGGTCGGCGGTCCGGCTGTCGACGCTGGGACCCCGCGGGTCGTTGACCGACTCGTCGGGGTCGACCGCTTCGTCACACACCCAGCACTGCCAGCCGTCGCGCTCGGCCACATCATCAAGGAGACTCATCCGAGCAAACTAGCCTGCCCGGCCGCCACTCCGCGCACCAGGGCACGGGCCGACCGCCGCTCCCGCAATGAAGTGATCACAGCCCTGCACATCTACGCCCGTGCGGTCACGGAACGCGACCTGGCCGACGGTGCACGGGCCGATCTACGTGAGGCGAGCCGGAGCTGTTGCGGCGGTAGCCGAGCACGGCAGCGCGAGGCTACGGGGGAGGGGTTGTCCGTCTGCTGCGCGGTGGCTCCGAACGGGTGGACTTCATGACAAGGCGACGGGCGGTCGGGTCTGCGTCACGGACCGAGGTGGTGATGTTCGTGACGTCCGCCCCCTGTCTGGAAGAGGCGCCCCCGAATGAGACGGTCCACCTCCCGCCGTACCCTCTGCGCAGCGCTGCTCGTCGCCTCCTTGTGGGCGCCGACGGCGGCCCATCCCGCCGCGGCCGATCAGCGACCGGTCGCCGCCCATCCCGACAAGGGCGACTGCCCGAACAGCCTGGGACGCAAGCTCACGTCCCGCCTCGACAGGACCATGAACGAGGTCGGAACGAAGGCGGGCATCCCCGGCGCGGTCGTCGGTCTGTGGATGCCGGGCAAGGGCTGCTACGTCCGTTCCATGGGCGTCGCCGACACGAGGACCGGCGAGCCGATGGCTGCCGACTCCTTCGTCCGGATCGGCAGCGAGACCAAGACGTTCACCGTCACCGCGCTGCTCGAGCTCGTGGACGAAGGCAGGGTCAAGCTGGACGATCCGATCTCCACCTACGTCAAGGGTGTGCCCAAGGGTCACCGCATCACGCTGCGCCAGCTCGCGGAGATGCGCAGCGGTCTGTTCCCCTACACCGAGGACGCCGGATTCATCCATGACCTGCTGAGCGACCCGCAGCGCACCTTCACCCCGCGCCAGTCCCTTGCGTACGGCTTCAAGCACCGCAACGCCTTCGCCCCGGGCAAGAAGTTCCAGTACTCCAACTCCAACCTCGTCCTGCTGGGCATGGTGATCGAAAAGGTGACCGGCCACCGGCTCGCCGACGTCATCCACCACCGCGTGCTGCACCCGGCGCACCTGCGCAACACACTGTTCCCGCAGGGCAGAGAGTTCCCCCACCCGCACCCGCGCGGCTACACCGACCAGACACTGAGCGGTGAGGTCGCGGACGCGACGAACTGGAACCCCAGCTGGGCCTGGGCGGCGGGAGCGATGATCTCGAACCTGCAGGATCTGCGTACCTGGGCCAAGTCGGTCGCCACCGGTCAACTGCTCAGCCCCGGCACCCAGAAGCAGCGGCTCAAGACGCTGCCCACCGGCTTCCCCGGTACCACTTACGGTCTCGGCATCCTCAAGACGAACGGCTGGATCGGGCACAACGGCTCGATCCCGGGCTACGAGACCGTGACGGTCTACTTGCCCTCGCAGAAGGCCACCCTGGTCGTCATGATGAACACCGACATCACAAGCCAGGGCCAGGAGCCCTCCACGCTGCTCGCCCGCGCGATCACAGCGGTAGCCACCCCGAAGAACGTCTACGACGGCTCGGCCACCGCGCCCTAGCTCGCGCTTGGGCATGCCCCTCGACCTGCGCGAGGCCGCTCTCGGTACCTCAAGCAGTGCAAGCGCGTGCCGTTCTCCCGGCAGGAAGCAGCTTCACCTGTCCGGCAGGAATCTGCAGGGGCCGGTCCGTCGAGGAGTTCCACAGGACTGCGTTGCCCTCGACGACGCCGAACGAGAGGTACGGGGTGCGTGGTGAGAGCGTTCCGTTCTGTTCGTTCAGGGCGCGGGGCGGGACCGTGGGACGGACGCAGGTCCAGTCCGCGGAGATGCCGAAGTACGGCGGAGCCTCGGTGTGGCGGGCGGCTGCCTGCTTCAGCTTGTCGGCTGCCGTCCGCGGCGACGCGAGGGTCCAGTCGGCGGCGGTGAGCAGGGCCAGGACGAGGGTGAAGGCGGCCAGGGTTCCCGCGACGGCGCTTCGCGGCCGTATGAAGTGGAAGTACCGCAGCACCCCCCAGGCTGCTGCCACGAAGAGGACGGCCGCGAGGCTGGGCCACAGCAGTTTCACCGCCGCCATGAGCTGGTAGGCCCCGCTGACCGCCGTCTCTTCCGAGGTCAGGGACAGCTCATCGGCATAGCCGTCCTGCAGGAGCCGGCCGGTCAGCGGCAGTGCCGCGACGAGCAGCGTGGCGAGCAGGGGCAGCGCGGTCGCGGCCAGTGTCTGCCAGCGCCAGCGGCGGCCCAGCAGGATCAGGCCGGTCACGTAGAAGGCGATGCCCGCCGCCACCCACGCGAACCGGGGCTCCACGCCGTCGAAGAGCCCGGGGATGCCCAGTGCGTAGACGGCTGCTGCCACGGTCGTGACGAGGCAGATCGCCAGACAGTGGGGCCGGGTGCGGGCCAGCGGCAGGGCGAGCGCCGTCCACCAGGCAGGGACGGCACAGACGAGAGCGAGGAACCAGCACACCGCGGCGGCGACGGGCTGCACGTGCTGGGCCGTCGTGAGGAAGAGGGCCATGGCGAGCAGCGGACCGCAGAAGAGGGCCAGAGCCCGGTTGAGGGCGTCCTCCCGGTGCTCGGGGGTGCCGGCGCGCCCCCTGCCGTCGAGAGGCCGTACGCCGAGGTCCGCGCGCGGTCCGTCCTCGCGCAGGTGACGGGCGAGGTGCTGGGCAGCGTCTTTGCTCGTGTGGATGCGAACGCCGACGTCCAGGAGCCCCGTGCGTACGGCGCACCAACGCACGACTGTCCGCCATCGCCGGCGCAAGCCCGGTACGGCAGCGTTCACGGTCCGGGATCCCTCTGCGTGCACTTGCCACTCGGGCTCCATGACGCGGTCGGTCTCGTCGCGCCGGAACAGCCGGCCGTTGATCACCACCTGGGCCGATCTGCTCACATCCGTGATGTGCCAGGCCGCTTCGCGGTCGGCGCGCCAGGAGGAGCCGGTGACCGGAACCTCCACCCACCAGAACTCGCTGGACTCGGCGTCGGCACCGAATGCCCGGCGGACCGTACGCCGTTCTTTCGGGCTGAGCTCGTGGCAGGGCCAGCCGAGCTCTTGTATCCGCTGTCGAGCTTTGTCCCACTGCGGCCGTCCGCCTTGCACTTCGACCAGAGAGGTCACTGTGCAGTCCGGTCCGCGGGGAATCATCGACTACCTCCGTCGTCGCCTGAACTCCCCCATGAGCAAGCATGAGCAAGGGAGTTCAGCGTGCTGCGCGCTCTGTTCCGCCTGGCACGCGCCAGCCTATGATCACGGCTCGTCAGGAGTCAGGAGAGGGAGACAGTCAGAGGTCAGGCCGCCGGGATGAAGCCGGGTCTGCTCTCCGTGTCGGCTTCTTCGGCCTCTGCGGTCAGTTGGGCCCGGAGGCCCGCGAGGCCCTTGGCCAGGGCGCGCCGCTCGGCCGAAGGCAGGGCGTTGATGGCGTGGTGCAGGGTTTCCTCGCGCTGCTCGCGGACGCCTCGCAGGTGGGTTCTGCCCTCGGGGGTCAGGCGCAGGGTTATTTCCCGGCCGTTGCCGGGGCACGGCAGTCGTTCCAGGAAGCCGGTGGCCTGCAGGCGGTCGCACATGCGGGTGACCGAGGGGGCGGCGGTGGCGAGGCGGGTGCATACGGTCCGCATGCGTATTCCCTCGTCGCGGTCGACCAGGTACATCAGGCGTAGCTGCGGGGCGGAGACGGGGGCGAGGGCGGCGGAGCCTCTGGCGTGTTCCCACATCACGTCGAGGTGTTCGACGATCTCGCCGGCGGACCGGGTGGCCTCGCGGGAGAACCTGGGTGCGGTGGGGTGTCGTGTCGGCATGTGTGCCCCGTCAGTGGGTTTGGCTCCCTCCCCGTGCCTGGTCGGGGAGCGGAGTGGAGAGGAGTGGCGTCAGGTGTCGCCCGTGCGGTTCCGCGAGTCGGCCGGGTTTGCTTCGCCGCCGGTGCCCGGGGCTTCTGCCGCGCTGCCGGGGGACGATTCCGTGCCGCCGGACACCGGCGCCGTGAAGTGCTCCAGGGTGCCGGTCAGGGACAGGAGGCGGTCCAGCCTCGCGGGGCGGTCGTCCAGGTGGAGGCGGACGCCGGCCGCGCTGGTCCTGCGGTGGATCATCAGCAGGATCGAGAGGCCCATGGAGTCGACGGCTTGGAGCCCCGCGCAGTGCAGGTGCAGGTCGCTCAGGCGCGGGTGTTCGGCGAGCTTGGCGGTGACCGTGAGCAGGAGGTGGTCGGCGTTGTCGTAGTCGAGGTCGCCGTGGACCTCTATACGGACGGTGTCCTCGGTGTCGACCGTGGTCAGGCGCAGGGGAGAGGGTGGTGTTGTGGTCATGCGGTCTTTCCGGCGGTGGCGCGGTGGTCGGGCGTGAGCGCGGCGATGCCGTGCTCGAGTGTGCAGGTGGCTCTGGGGAAGTCCTTGAGCTCGCGGGCCAGGATCTCCAGGGCCGGCGGCAGGCTGTGCGCGGGCACGCCGCGGGAGGTGAGGATCCCGGCGGTCCAGGTGAGGAACCAGCTGAAGAGGTCCTCGTCGCCGAGGTAGAGGGCGGTGGCGAGGAACTCCACGATGTGCGCGAGGTCTTCCGCGGTGCGTTCGCGCTGCTGGTCGCTATACGTGTGCATGGCGGGGAACGCGTCTTCCAGGGCGGCGAAGACCGTGCGCACGAGCGAGGTGCCGCTGCGCGTGACCATGCTGTATTCCTGGTCTTCCAGGTGAGGCAGGTCGTCGATGGGCTGGTGGTCGGGCTGCGGGCGCGGCAGCGCCACCCGGGCCAGCCGGTCGGCCGCGGCACGGGCGTCGGGAGCCCAGGCGTCGGCGCCGAGCAGGCGGGCGTACTTGCCGCCGGGGCCGAACGCGGCTCCGCCGGCCAGTACGGGTACACCGACGGCCTGGCAGGCGGTGATCGCGGCGTGCGCGGTGGGCAGCCGGGTCGCGATCGAGCTGGAGAGCGCGACCACGTCGGTGTCGGTGCGGTGCAGGTGGGCGATGAGGTGCGGGGAGGGGACCTGCGCGCCGAGGTAGTCGACGTGCCAGCCGCGCAGCTTCAGGACCTCGGCCAGCAGACGCGCGGGCAGCGCATGCCACTCGCCGTCCACACAGGCCACCGTGATCCGGCCCCGGTGCGGGGTCGTCCGCGCGGCCGGGTGCACGGAGAGCGCTGCCACGGCCCGTTCGTTGATCGCGGTCGCGGCGTGTTCCTCGGCCACGGTGAGGCGGTTGGCGGCCCACTCCTCGCCGACCTTGCCCTGTACCGCCGCGATCACGTCGATGAGCACGCTCTCCGGTGCCATGCCGTCGTCCAGAGCGCGCAGCACCATGTCGGTGGCCGCGAATTCATCGGCCGCCGACACGGCTTTCCACAGCGCGGTCGCCAGTTCCTCGACTGCTTCGCCGGCGGTCGGCCGGTGCGGCGTTTCGGTCGTCATGCGGTGTACCTGCCCCGAGTATGGCCGTTCACCGCACTGAGATGTTGCGTACGGGGCGCGGAGATCACCACGACGGCCATGTCGTCGTGCCTGCCCTTGCCGACCCACTGGGAGGCGAGCATCTGGACCCGCTCCACGATGCCCTCGGACGGCATGCCCGCACATTCGGCCAGAACGCGCTGGAGGCGCTCCTCGCCGAACTCGGTCCCGCCCAGCGGTCCGCCCTTGGCCTCGGTGATCCCGTCCGTGTAGAGCACACAGGATTCACCGGGCGCGAGAGTGACCGCGGCGGTGCGCGCCTTGGCCTCGGGGATCGCCCCCACCAGCGTGCCGCGTGTCGCCGCCTCTTCCACCTCGCCGTTCGTGCGGACGATCAGCGGCGGCGGATGACCGGCACTGGTCAGCCGCAGGTTGACGCCGCTGCCCTCCCGCACGGCGGACGCCAGGACCAGCGTGGCGAACCGGGTGTGATGGGAGTTGACCAGGGCGGTGTTGAGCAGGCTGATCATCTGCTGGTGGTCGTCCGCCATGGGCAGCAGGGCATGCAGGGTGTTGCGGATCTTGCCGGTCAGCACGGCGGCCTCGAGGCCCTTGCCGCAGACATCTCCGAGCGCCACGAGTGACGCCTTGCCCTCGACGGGGGCGGGGTGCACGTCGTAGAAGTCGCCGCCGATCCGCTCGTGGTCCTCCGAGGGGCGATAGCCGCCGGAGAAGTCCACCCCGGAGATCTGGTGCAGCGTGGGGGGCAGCAGCTCGCGCATCAGGACCTCGGTGATCGAGGTCTGCTCCGCGTACAGGCGTGCCGCCGACATGGCGGCGCCGGCGCGCGTGGCGAACAGCCGGGCGAAGACCTCCTCACCGTCGGTGAACGCCGCCGTGCCCGAGCGGCGCAGCAGGACGAGGGCGCCTGCGGCGACGCCGTGCCCGGGCAGCGGGGTGATCACTATCGAGCCGACGGGACCGAAGTCCTCGGGCACCATCCAGTCCGGTGCGACGGCGGGGTCGATCCATCGCGAAGGCACCGGCGGGAAACCGCGCAGCGCCTCGCCGAGACCGGGCACGTCGTCGGGGTCGGCCGGCTCCTGGGACCGGGCGGGGCTCTCGCCGCGCAGGCAGGAGACCACCGGAAGGCGCTGCCCGCGTGAGGGCGCGACGACGAGCGCCGCGTCGGCGAGATACTCCGCGGCCAACTGCGCCGTGACATCCATGCAGCGCTCCAGGTTCAGCGAGGAGAGCAGCAGGTTGGACGTCTTGGCCAGGAACTCGGTCCGCTCACGCTCCATGCGCAGGGCGTCGCGTACCAGCCGGTGATCGGTGTCGTCGATCAGCCACCACACCACGGAGCCGTCGCCCTGCACGCTGGAGTGCGCCTCGAAGCTGCGCTCACTGATCGCACCCGAGACCGGTGTGCCCGCTTGCGGGCCCGCGCGCCGGCCGGGCGCCGTCAGGGCGTCGTGCGCGGCGGAGAGCCAGCCGGGGACCACGTCGGTGAAGACGGCTCCGGGACGGGCTCCCGGCAGGAGACCGTCGGCTGCGTCACTGCGCAGCACGATGGTGCCCTCGCCGTCAGCGACGAGGACGGGATAAGGGGCATGGCGCAGCGCGGCGCGATGCTCTGCGCCGGTGCCGCTCTGCGCTGCGATCTGCGCTGGGGAAGAAACCAAATATGGAGGACTCGCTGGGCGAATCCCTCACCTCATCGACTCGAAGGAACATTGCCGTAAAGCAACCATCCCTCAAGCCACACACGTCTTGCAACCAGGGCTTATGGCCGCGAAATTCCTTGGTCCGGAAGACGTTTGACGCATCCGGATCGGGAAACCCCATCGGGGTCGGCCCCCGCATGCCAGATGTGTCTTTCGCCCCTCGGAAACCGGGGGAAACCGGGCAGTGGGGCTACGGCTGCAGGGCAGCCTGACCTGCCGCGCGGTGTTCCGCGGCCGTGGTCGGATCCGTCGCGTCGAGCAGGGCCGCGATTCCCTCGTGGGCCAGCGCTTCTTCGTACCGGTGTCCCAGCCGGGGAGCCAGTTCCAGCGTCTGCTGGTGCAGGCGCAGGGCCTCCTCGGGGAGGCCCGCGAGGCGGCAGGTCTCGGCGTAGCCGTGGAGGAAACGCACCTTCCAGTGCTCCTCGAACAATTCGTCGAGGAGTGTGAACGCTTTCCGGTGACTTTCCAGCGCTTCTTCGTGGCGGCCCATGCGCCGCAGCGCGACGCCCAGGCAGTTGAGGCACCACGCTTCGTTGTGCAGGTGCCCGTCATCGCGGGCCAGCGCCAGGGCCTGCCGCAGGTGGTCCGCCGCCTCGTCGGGCTCCTCGTGGGCGATGGCCACGCCCAGGGTGATGCGGGCCGTCAGCGTGGGCGGCCAGGCAGGGTCGGTGTGGGGGGCGGCAAGGACCTCACGGGCCCGCCGTGCCGCTTCCTCGCGATGGCCCAGCTGCAGCATCGCCCAGGCCTCCGCCGCGGCCGCATACGCCGCGCCCGTACGGCAACCGGCCTGCTCGTACAGCTTGCCCGCGAGACCGAAGAGTTCCAGCGGCTCCTCGACGCGTCCCTCGTCCCACTTCAGGTAGCCGCGCCGCAAGGTCAGTTCGGCCTCCGATTCCGTATCACCCGCCTGGCTCAACCAGGTCTGCGCCGCCTCGTACGACGCGGCGGCCTCCGCCATGCGGCCCGCGTTGTAGCGCGCGAAGCCGAGGTTGCTGTGCGCGTCGGCCAGTTGCAGCGGATCACCCAGGCGCTCGGCGGCGGCCAGGGACCGTTCGAAGAGCACGTTGAGATGGGTCGTGCCGCAGCGCCGCGCGAAGTAGGCCCGCAGGAAGCGCGGCAGCTCGCACACGTGCGCGTCGGCCCCGACGGCCGCTGCCGTCTCGAAGGCGGCCACCACGTTCTCGTACTCCGCGACGAGCCAGGAGAACGCCGCGTGCTTGTCCGTGAACCGCGGCAGCGCGGCCGGGGGCCGGCCCGCGGCGGGCGGCCGTCCCGGCGAGAGGAAGGGCATCGCGGCGTCGGCGGCGGCCGCCGCGTGCACGTAGTAGTCGAGGAAGCGGCCAAGGGCCCGTTCCCGCTCGGCCGGTGAGTCCTGTTCCGCGCAGGACCGCCGCGCGTGCTGGTGCACCAGGTCGTGCAGGCGGTAGCGGCCCGCCGCCGACTCCTGCACGAGGTGCGCGTCGACCAGGTCCTCGAGGATCGCCCGCGCACCGGACAGCGGCACGTCCGCGAGCGACGCCGCCAGGTAGGCGTCGAAGGACCCCCCTGGCAGCAGGCCCAGCATCCGGAACAGGCGGGCCTGCGACCGGTCCAACTGCCGTACGGACATGGCGAACGCGGTGTCGAACTCGCTCACGCCCTCGGCCATCCGCTCGACGAGGATGCCCACCGTCCAGCCGGGCCGGTGCCGCAGCCGGGCCGCGGCAAGGCGCAGGGCCAGCGGCAGATGGCCGCACAGCCGCAGCACCTCGGCGGCGGACTCCGGTTCGCGGGCCAGGCGGCCGTCGGTGCCGCTGGGATCGCCGCTGGCGCGGGCAAGGAGCTGTGCGCTCTCCTGCGGGCTGAGCACGTCGAGGGAGACCGGGGGTACTTCGTCGAGGCCCAGCAGCCGGTTGCGGCTGGTGATCAGGGCGACGGATGCGCCGGCGCCGGGCAGCAGCGGGCGGACCTGCTCGGCGTCGGCGGCGTTGTCGATCACCACGACGACCCGCCGGCCGGCGAGCTCGGAGCGCCAGCAGGCGGCCAGTTGCTCGACGCCTTCGCGCGGGACCTTCTCGGAGGGGACGTCCAGCGCGCCGAGCAGCATCCGCAGCGCGGAATCGGGGTCGAGGGGTTCGCGGCCCTCGGTGAAGCCGTGCAGGTCCACATAGAGCTGGGCGTCGGGGTAGTCGGCCGCGAGCCGGTGCGCGGCGTGCATCGCCAGACAGGTCTTGCCGACCCCGGCCATGCCGTCGACGGCGACCACCCGGTGGCTGTCCACCGCGGCCAGCACGGCGGCGAGTTGGGCTTCGCGGCCGGTGAAGTCGGGCACGTCGCGCGGCAGGTCGTTGCGGGGTTTCGGCCTGCCCTGGCGGCTGGACTTCGGGGGCGCGGGCAGGGGGTTGGAGGCGCGTTCCCACAGGGGGCGCAGCGGGCGGGGGTCGCGCTTGACGAGGCGGCAGAGCGCGACCACCGCGGGCCACGGCGGCGGGGTCCGGCCGCTGAGGTAGCGCGAGAGGGACGAGGAGCTGAGGCCGGTGTCCCGCGCGAGGGCCCGTACGCCGAGCCCGGACAGTTCTTGGAGCAGCCGCAGCCGGGCCGCGAGATCGTTCTGCGGGTCCGTCATCGCCGTGCGCTGCGGCTCGTCCACCAGATACCCCCGTGTCCCGTGTCGGCAGAAATCTATCGGGCCAAGTCGTCGCAGCTCAAGGGTGTTTCAGCTGTCCCACGGTGTCCCATCGCCGTGGTCGTGGCGGGCGGACCGGGCTGATATGGAGTCACGCCCCGGAGGAACGGGGACCAAGCGGAACGAGGAGCAGACCCAGATGCAGTCCCGTATGCAGAACCCCGCCGTCGTCCTGTCCGACGCGATGCCCGCCATCCAGTCCCTCTTCAAGGCCGTGCACTCCGGCGGGGTGGACGCGCAGACCCTGGAACTGGTCCACCTGCGGGTCAGCCAGATCAACGGCTGCAGCGCCTGCGTCGACGGCGGTGCCAAGTCGGCCCGCAAGGCGGGCGTGAGCGACGAGCGGCTCGCGCTGGTCGCCGCCTGGCGCGAGGCCCCGTACTTCACCGAAGCGGAGCGGGCGGCGCTGGCCCTCGCCGAGGCCGCGACGCGGCTCGCCGACCGTGCCGACGCGGTGAACGACGAGATCTGGGACGCCGCCGCCACCCACTTCGACGAGAAGCAGCTGGCCGCGCTCGTCCTGATGGTCGGCGTCACCAACCTGTTCAACCGGCTCAACGCCTCGACCCGGCAGATCGCCGGCGCCTGGGGCTGACCCTCCGGCGGGAGGAGCCGCACCGCCGGCTCCTCCCGGGCACCACCGCAACCCACCGACACCCGTACACACCCCATGCACCCCCCCGTACACAAGGAGACCTGCCATGACTACTGCGAAGTGCGACGGATTCACGGACGAGGAGCGCGGCGCGATGAAGGCGCGCGCCCAGGAGCTGAAGGCGTCCACGCGCCGCGGATCGCGCGCCGCCAAGGCGGCCGAGGAAGAGGCCGCCGTAGTCGCGAAGATCGCCGAGATGCAGGAGTCGGACCGCGTCATGGCCGAGCGGATCCACGCAGTGGTCAAGGAGAACGTCCCGGAGCTCGCGCCGAAGCTCTGGTACGGGATGCCCGCCTACGCCAGGGACGGCAAGGTCGTCTGCTTCTTCCAGAGTGCGCAGAAGTTCAGCGCGAGGTACGCCACGTTCGGCTTCAGCAGCAAGGCGGATCTCGACGAAGGCGCCATGTGGCCGGCCTCGTACGCCCTGAAGGAACTGACCGACGAGGGCGCGGCGCGGATCGCGGCGCTGGTGAAGCAGGCCGTGAACTGACGTGAACTGACGTGAACTGACGTGAACTGACGTGAAGCAGACAGCGCACCGAAGGGACCTCAGGGCGAGGTCGCGTAAGGGTGCCGACATGTCCCGCGTGCCATTCGTGGTTGCCGCCCACCCAGTTCGACAGGCCGGTCATGAACCGGGCGAGGAGCGGATCGGTGGCGGCCAGGGCGGCGGCCTGCTCCTCGAAGAGCCGGACGAGATCGTTGTGGACCTCGATCCTCGCGGTGACCGCACCGCACGGCACGACCGCGCAGGACCCCGGCGCCGCGCGACGCGCTGCTCGCGGTCGGCGTCACCGCGGGCGTGCACCTCGCCTTCGGGCGGCGCACGATTCTGAGCGTCGGCATCGGCACGGCGCCCTCTACGTCGTCCTCGCCAACGCCCTCTGAGGCCCGCTCCCCGATACGCGCCCCGCTCCCCGGAACGCGCCCCGCTCACACCGGCGCGCTGCCCGCTGCGGCGCGTGCCGGGGCCCCAAGGGTGATCATGAGCGTGGCCGGGTGTGTCCGGCGCTTCCCCGCCGGGCGGCTTCGTAGCGTCGCTGCGTGACCGAAACCTCTCGTTCTCTCGTACGTCCTCCCGCCTCCCTCTCCAAGCGCACCGTGATCACCTGCGCGGCCGCCGCGCTGGTGCTCGCCCTCGGCGCTCCGGCAGGCCCCTCCACGGCCACCGCCGCGGGGCCCGCACCCGCCGCGCCCGCCGGGGTGCCGGTGCAGCTCCTGGCCCTCAACGACCTGCACGGCAACATGGACCCCGTCGAGGGCGCCGCCGGCCGCGTCAAGCGCGGGCGCGACCAGCAGGCGGGCGGCCTGCCCCAGCTGGCCACGCTCATGGACAAGACCCGCAGCGGACCGAACTCACTGAACGTGGCGGCAGGCGACATGATCGGCGGAAGCCCGCTGCTGTCCGCGCTCTTCCACGACGAGCCGACGATCCAGGCACTCGAAGAACTCGGCCTCGACGTCGCCTCGGTCGGCAACCACGAGTTCGACGAAGGACCCGACGAACTGAACCGCATGGCCCGTGGAGGCTGCCACCCGCAGGACGGGTGCGCGCCCGGCGGCGAGTACGACGGCACGGCCTTCCCCTACCTCGCCGCCAACGTGACCCGGAAGGGCAGTGAGGCACCGCTGCTTCAGCCGTACATGGTCAAGACGCTGCCGGGCGGCGAGCGGATCGGGTTCATCGGCCTGGTCACCAAGGACGCACCCGAGGCCGTCAACGCCTCCCAGATCCGTGACCTGGAGTTCCACGACGAACTGCCGGTCATCGAGCGCTACTCGAAGGAGCTCGCGCGGCGCGGGGTGGACGCCCAGGTCCTCCTGATCCACGAGGGCGAGTCCGTCAACGGGAAGGCGGGGGCCGGGGACTGCGACGACGAAGGCCCCGGGTCCCGGCTGCGCGGCCGCATCAAGGGCATCGCGAAGGAGGCGTCGAGCGCGGTCGACCTCATCGTCACCGGCCATTCGCACGACTCCTACGAGTGCACGGTCACCGACCCGGCAGGGCGGCCCCGCACGGTCACGCAGGCCGACTCCTTCGGCCGCTCCTTCACCGAACTGAACTTCCGCCTGGGCAAGGGCGGTGACGTCCTCCGTCGCTCGGTGCGGGCCCAGAACCACGTCGTACCGGTCGGCACCCCGAAGCAGCCCGCGATGAACCGGCTCGTGGAGACCTGGCGCAAGCGCTCCGAGACGGCGGCCAACCGCAGCGTCGGCTACATCTCCGCCGACATGCCCGGCCGCGGCTCGCCCGAGTCCGAGACCCCGCTCGGCAGCCTGCTCACCGACGCCCAGGTGCAGGCGACCCGCGGCTACGAAGCCGACCTGGCCTTCCTGAACCCCGGCGGCATGCGCGCCGACCTGGTGCACAAGGGCGACGGAACGGTCACCTACGCCGACGCGTACCGCACCCAGCCCTTCGACAACCCGCTGTGGACGATGACGCTCACCGGCGAGCAGCTGGTCGCCGTCCTGCGCGAGCAGCTCAGCGGCTCCAACGCCGACGAACCGCGCTTCCTGCAGCTGTCGTCGGCCCTGCGCTACTCGGTGGACATGAGCCGCCGGGGCGCCGACCGGCTGCTGACGGACACCGTCAGGGTCAAGGGCGAGGCGGTGCGGCCCACCGACAAGTTCCGCGTGACCGTCAACGACTTCCTGGCCAACGGCGGCAACGGCTTCACGACGTTCACCAAGGGCACCAACCGTGACGGCGGGGACGTGACGGACCTCGAGGCGCTGGTGGCATACCTGGACAAGTCCTCCGCCGAGACCCCGATCGCGCCTCCGGCGCCCGGCCGCATCACTTTCGTCGGGAGGTAGATCCGGCGTTCCCGGGAGTGGAGTGCCGCCCGGCGGCCAGTGAACCCGAGGCCGGGAACCCGAGTCAGGGAACCGCCCTGGTGAGCCGTGTCTCACCAGGGCGGCCCCACTTGTTTATGCAACGAGTTGCATAGCAGGATCGGGGCATGGCGCTAGAGCACGCGATCCTCGTCTCGCTCCTTGAAAAACCGGGCTCCGGCTACGAGCTGGCCCGGCGGTTCGAGCGGTCCATCGGCTACTTCTGGACCGCCACCCACCAGCAGATCTACCGCGTACTCAAGCGCATGGAGAGCGACGGGTGGATCGACGTCCGCGAGGTGCCGCAGCAGGCACGCCCGGACAAGAAGGAGTACTCCGTCGCCGCCCCCGGGCGCTCGGCGCTCTCCGGCTGGCTGCACGAACCGATCGAGCCCGAGAGCGTGCGCCACGAACTCGCCGTGAAGATCCGCGGCGCCGCCTTCGACGACCCGGCCGCGCTGATCCGTGAGGTCGAGCGGCACCGCCAGGCGCACACCGACCGCCTCGCGCGCTATCTCGCGGGCGAGCGGCGTGACTTCACCGGACCCGACGCGCCCGCCGTGCCCGATGCCGGGCAGGAGCTCCAGCATGTCGTGCTGCGCGGCGGCATCGCGTACGAACGGATGACGCTGACCTGGCTCGACGACGTGCTCGCCACCCTCCACCGGCTCGGTCCTCCAGGGACCTGAACCGGCACCACCTCACCACCCCGCACTGCCGAAACCCTCCCAACCTCCCGAGCCGGAAAGGCGAACACCCATGGCCGACCCGCTGCTGTTCAACCCGCGCACCTACGACCCCCAGCAGTTCGACCCCGAGACCCGCAGGCTGCTGCGCGCCACCGTCGACTGGTTCGAGGCCCGCGGCAAGCGCCGGCTGATCGAGGACTACCGCGAGCGCGCCTGGCTGGCCGACTTCCTGGAGTTCTCCGCCAAGGAGGGTCTCTTCGCGACCTTCCTCACCCCGGCCGCCGCGGCCGGCGGCAGGGAGGACGCACGCTGGGACACCGCCCGGATCGCCGCCCTCAACGAGATCTTCGGCTTCTACGGGCTCGACTACTGGTACGCGTGGCAGGTCACCATCCTGGGCCTGGGCCCGGTCTGGCAGAGCGAGAACGAGGCCGCCCGTACCCGCGCGGCGGAACTCCTCTCCCGGGGCGAGGTGTTCGCCTTCGGCCTGTCCGAGAAGTCGCACGGCGCCGACATCTACTCCACCGACATGCTCCTGGAGCCCGACGGCGACGGCGGCTTCCGGGCCAGCGGCTCCAAGTACTACATCGGCAACGGAAACGCGGCCGGACTCGTCTCCGTCTTCGGCCGCCGCACCGACGTCGAGGGCCCCGACGGCTACGTCTTCTTCGCCGCCGACAGCCGCCACGACGCCTACCACCTGGTCAAGAACGTCGTCGACTCGTCGAAGTACGTCAGCGAGTTCCGTCTGGAGAACTACCCCGTCGGCCCCGACGACGTCCTGCACACCGGACGCGCCGCCTTCGACGCCGCCCTCAACACCGTCAACGTCGGCAAGTTCAACCTCTGCACCGCCTCCATCGGCATCTGCGAGCACGCGATGTACGAGGCCGTCACCCACGCCCAGAACCGCATCCTCTACGGCCGCCCCGTCACCGCCTTCCCGCACGTGCGCCGCGAGCTGACCGACGCCTACGTCCGTCTCGTCGGGATGAAGCTGTTCAGCGACCGCGCCGTCGACTACTTCCGCTCCGCCGGCCCCGACGACCGCCGCTACCTCCTCTTCAACCCCATGACGAAGATGAAGGTGACCACCGAGGGCGAGAAGGTCATCGACCTGATGTGGGACGTCATCGCCGCCAAGGGATTCGAGAAGGACAACTACTTCGCCCAGGCGGCCATCGAGATCCGCGGCCTGCCCAAGCTGGAGGGCACGGTCCACGTCAACCTCGCCCTGATCCTCAAGTTCATGGGCAACCACCTGCTCAACCCGGCCGAGTACGAGCCCGTGCCCACCCGCGTGGACGCGGCCGACGACGACTTCCTCTTCCGGCAGGGACCGGCCCGCGGCCTGGGCGCCATCCGCTTCCACGACTGGCGCACGGCCTACGACGCTTACGCCGAGGTGCCCAACGTCGCCCGCCTCCGCGAACAGGCCGACGCCCTCTGCGAGTTCGTGACCACGGCCGCCCCCGACGAGGAGCAGAGCCGCGACCTCGACCTCCTCCTGGCCGTCGGCCAGCTGTTCGCCCTTGTCGTGCACGGCCAGCTGATCCTGGAACAGGCACGCCTGACCGGCCTCGACGAGGACGTGCTCGACGAACTGTTCGCCGTGCTCGTACGCGACTTCTCCGCGCACGCCGTCGAGCTGCACGGCAAGGACTCCGCCACCGAGGCACAGCAGAACTGGGCCCTTGGCGCGGTGCGGCGCCCGGTCGTCGACGAGGCGCGCTCGGCGCGGGTGTGGGAGCGCGTGGAGGCGCTGGCCGGGGAGTACGAGATGGCGCCGTAGCCCGGTCGATCCGCTCGACGGCGGCGCGCGGGCCTCAACTCGGCGGCCCGCGCACGCCGTCGCGAACCGGTCAGACGGCGAAGACCTGGGAGTCGTCGGCGAACGCCTTGAACTCCAGGGCGTTGCCCGCCGGGTCGAGGAGGAACATCGTCCACTGCTCGCCCTTCTCGCCCTCGAAGCGCACGTACGGCTCGATGACGAAGTCGATGCCGGCCGTGCGCAGCCGCTCGGCGAGCTCCTGGAACTCGGGGATCGGCAGGATCAGTCCGAAGTGCGGTACGGGCACTTCGTGGCCGTCGACCGGGTTGTGGATGCGCCGGACGCGCTCGGCTGCGAGGTGGGTGACGAACTGGTGGCCGTGCAGATTCCAGTCCACCCAGCTGTCCGAGCTGCGCCCCTGCTCCAGGCCGAGCACCTGGCCGTAGAAGAGGCGGGCCGCGTCCAGGTCGTCGACCGGCATGGCCAGGTGGAAGCGGGGGACGGCGGAGTCGGGAGCGGTCATGGCATGCCTCCTGTTGCGCGGATTGCGTGGGTGTCGGGGCTGGGTACCCGGGCGGCATGTGCCCACGCTCGGTGTATGTGCCGCCCTTGATGCCTGCCTTCGGTGCGGGTGCCTGCCCCCGGTGCGTGTGACCGCCCCCGGTGTGCCGGGCGGGTGCGCCGCCCGTTCTACGACTTGCCGATGCCCAGCGTCGTCTCGCCGGGCAGCAGCCCCGATCCCAGGACGGTGACCCAGGGCGTGCCGAGCAGTCCGGCCAGACGTTCGGTGTCCTCGGCGCCGATGGCCTGCCACGGTCCGGCGGCGAGCGTGTCCGTCTGGCGTTCCACCTCCTCGCGCAGGGCGCGGCCCGCGTCGGTGGCGGTGCCGCTCGCCGGATCGAGCAGCCCCCGGACGACGAGCCGTTCGCGGGCGGCCTCCCACTGCTCCTTGCTCCAGCCGCGACTCTGGAAGGTCTCGTCGGACGCGGCGCCCACCGCGGCGAAGGACACCAGCGCCTCGGTGCCATCGAGCCCGGCGGTGAGCAGAGCGGTCAAGTGGCCGTCACCGCGGTGCTCGCGCAGGATGTTCGCGGCCTGCCAGAGCTGCACGTGCGGTTGATCCGCCCAGGACAGTGCCTTGTTGGCCGCGGCCATCGGCCGCCCCGCGACCTCGGCGGCCTCGGCGGCGCGGCGCGCGAGACGTGCGGCTTCGGCGAACTCCGGCCCCTCGACGGCCTCGTCGCCGAAGAGACTCCGGTAGGTCCGGTCGATGGCCCGCTCGCGGGCGGTGATGACATCGGCGGGCGCGGCGACTTCCCAGGCGCCGGACACGTACCGGGCGACCATCTCCGGGTTGAAACTGTAGAAGGCGGCGCTGACCAGCGCGGGTCCGACGGGACCGAGCGGCGCGGCGCGGTAGGGGAAGTAACTCGGCCACCGGGGCTCGGTCTTGAAGCCGAGCGACCCGGCTTCGTCGAATGCCTCGGGGGAGTAGTAGAGGACGCCGTAGAGCGGCTCGATCAGGTGCCACATCTGGCGTACCTTGGCCCGTTCGACCGTCATCGGATCTCTCCCTCGGGTCACATCGGTCGCATCCCGCTCACTTGTGAACGTTGCAGTCCGGGCATATACCCCGGTAGGTCACCTCGGCCGCGGAGACGGTGAAGCCGAAGCGCTCGGAGGCCGGAAGCGCGGACAGCGGGTCGCCGCCCGGGTGCACGTCCTTGATGGCACCGCAGCCCGAGCACACCAAATGCTGGTGCGGACGGTGGGCGTTGGGGTCGTACCGCTTGGCGCGGCCGGTCGACACCTCGATCACTTCGCCGAGGGTGACCAGCTCACCGAGGGTGTTGTAGACCGTGGCGCGGGAGATCTCCGGCAGTCGGGCGGTGGCACGCGCGAGCACCTCGTCCGCGGTCAGGTGGACGTGTTCACCGTCGAGTACTTCGGCGACCACCCGGCGCTGAGCGGTCATCCTCCACCCACGGCCGCGGAGTCGTTCCAGAAGGTCGCTCATGCCTACCAGCCTAACTGTGCTTTGTCTGACGACTGAATTCCGTACGAACCCGTCTGTCGTATTGACTTGGACTTCGTCCATCGTAGGATCAGTTCCGGCCGACGGCCAAGGCACAGGGCAACAGCAGGGAACAGCACGTGACTTCAGGAGACGGGTCCGCTCGGCCCGGCATCCGGTACCCCGCTCGCGGAGAACCAATCCGGCGAGCAGGCGGACGTCCGCGGCCTGGAACCGCTCCCGGGCCCGGCCCTGCATCCCGGCCGATGAGGCTCGTACCGCCTTCGGGCACCCCCAGACTGTTCTGCCGTTCGCAGTTCCCGAGCAGCACCGTGTTCCTGAGCAGCACCGTGATCCGCCCCGTCCGGAAGGATTCCCATGACTGAGAACCATGACGCGATCGTCACCGACCCGAAGCCGGAAGAGACAGGCGGCTGCCCGGTCGCGCACACTCGCGCCCCGCACCCGACCCAGGGCGGTGGCAACCGCCAGTGGTGGCCGGAGCGGCTCAACCTGAAGATTCTTGCCAAGAACCCCGCCGTGGCCAACCCGCTGGGCGAGGAGTTCGACTACGCCGAGGCGTTCAACTCCCTCGACCTGCCCGCCGTGAAACGGGACATCGCCGAGGTCCTCACCACCTCGCAGGACTGGTGGCCCGCCGACTTCGGCAACTACGGCCCGCTGATGATCCGCATGGCCTGGCACAGCGCGGGCACCTACCGCATCAGCGACGGCCGCGGCGGTGCCGGCGCCGGTCAGCAGCGCTTCGCGCCGCTCAACAGCTGGCCGGACAACGCGAGCCTGGACAAGGCCCGCCGTCTGCTGTGGCCGGTCAAGAAGAAGTACGGCCAGAACCTCTCCTGGGCCGACCTTCTCGTGCTCACCGGCAACGTGGCCCTGGAGACGATGGGCTTCGAGACCTTCGGCTTCGGTGGCGGCCGCGCGGACGTCTGGGAGCCCGACGAGGACGTGTACTGGGGCCCGGAGACCGACTGGCTCGGCGACGAGCGCTACACCGGTGACCGCGAGCTGGAGAACCCCCTCGGCGCGGTCCAGATGGGCCTCATCTACGTCAACCCCGAGGGCCCCAACGGCAACCCGGACCCGATCGCCGCGGCCCGCGACATCCGCGAGACGTTCCGCCGTATGGCGATGAACGACGAGGAGACCGTCGCCCTGATCGCGGGCGGCCACACCTTCGGCAAGACCCACGGCGCAGGACCGGCGGACAACGTCGGCGACGACCCCGAGGCCGCGCCGATGGAGCAGCTGGGCCTGGGCTGGAAGAGCACGTACAACACGGGTGTCGGCAAGGACGCCATCACGTCGGGCCTCGAGGTCACCTGGACCGAGACGCCGACCCAGTGGAGCAACCACTTCTTCAAGAACCTCTTCGAGTACGACTACGAGCTCGGCAAGAGCCCGGCAGGCGCCCACCAGTGGGTGGCGAAGGACGCCCCGGAGATCATCCCGGACGCCTTCGACTCGTCGAAGAAGCACCGCCCCACGATGCTCACCACGGACCTGTCGCTGCGCTTCGACCCGATCTACGAGCCGATCTCCCGGCGCTTCTACGAGAACCCGGAGCAGTTCGCGGACGCCTTCGCCCGCGCCTGGTACAAGCTGACGCACCGCGACATGGGCCCGGTCGTCCGCTACCTCGGCCCGGAGGTCCCCTCCGAGGAGCTGGTGTGGCAGGACCCGCTGCCGCAGCGCACGGGTGAGGTCATCGACGCCGCGGACATCTCCTCCCTCAAGGAGCAGATCCTCGGCTCCGACCTGACCATCTCGCAGCTGGTCTCCGCCGCCTGGGCCTCGGCGTCCTCCTTCCGCGGCAGCGACAAGCGCGGCGGCGCCAACGGCGCACGCATCCGCCTGGAGCCGCAGCGCAGCTGGGAGGTCAACAACCCGGACGCGCTCGCGCAGGTGCTGCGCACACTGGAGGGCATCCAGGAGTCCTTCAATTCCTCCAACTCCGCGGGCGGCAAGCAGGTCTCGCTGGCCGACCTGATCGTGCTCGCCGGCACCGCGGCCGTCGAGCAGGCGGCCAAGGACGGCGGCGTCCCGGTCGAGGTGACCTTCACGCCGGGCCGCGTGGACGCCTCGCAGGAGCAGACCGACGTGGAGTCGTTCGCCGCGATCGAGCCCGCCGCCGACGGTTTCCGCAACTACGTCGGCAAGGGCAACCGCCTCCCGGCGGAGTACCTCCTTGTCGACAAGGCGAACCTGCTGAACCTGAGCGCGCCCGAGCTGACGGTCCTCGTCGGCGGCCTGCGCGTCCTGGGCGCCAACTACCAGGGCTCCAAGCACGGCGTCTTCACGACGTCTCCCGGCACCCTGACGAACGACTTCTTCGTCAACCTGCTCGACCTGGGCACGGCGTGGAAGTCGACGTCGGAGGCCCAGGACACGTTCGAGGGCCGCGAGGGCGCCTCGGGCGACGTGAAGTGGACCGGCACCCGCGCCGACCTCGTCTTCGGCTCGAACTCCGAGCTGCGCGCGGTCGCGGAGGTCTACGCGAGCGATGACGCGAAGGAGAAGTTCGTCAAGGACTTCGCGGCGGCGTGGTCCAAGGTCATGGACCTGGACCGGTTCGATCTGGTCTGAGGTCTCTGATCGTGATGTCCGGGGTGGCTTGCGTGGGCCGCCCCGGACATCTTTTTGGATGTTCAGGAGGGCATGCCTAGACATAGTGAGAAGGCCAGTTGACCTGCACGCTCTCCGCGAAGGGCCCAGTCGTGCGCTGATCTCCCTTGATCGAGGGTTATGGCTCATGCCGTGTGGTGCTGTTCTTGCTGATCAGCGTCACACGGCGTGGTGATCTATCCAGTGTTGGGAGGTGAGTACACGGCAGTGCGCTCACGTATCTCGCTGATGGTCATGCGTGCTGTCGAGCAGTTCGGCGGCACTCACCACCCCTCGCGGCGTCCGATGCTGATCGTCGATCTTGTGGACCGAGACCTTGCAGGGGATAGCTCCCCCAATTGAAAGGTTACGACTGCGGCTTCGTGGAGACCCGTGGTTGCAGGTTTCAGCGTTGATGGTGGTGTCCCTCATTGTCGGCCTGGTTCATCCAGTAGGCGATGTTCTTGCTGATGGTGGGGATGATGGGATCAGCAGGGTCTACTAGGCGTCGTGTTTCTGTGAGCATCCGGGTGAGGATGTGGACGGCTTCCCCGGTGTGGCCAGCGCGTCCGCGCCACATGGCGAGCTTGTCCAGCACCGACAGCGTGGCGACATGATCAGGGCCGAAGTGGCGTTCGATGCGGGTCAGCAGGGTCTGGTATGTGTCCCCTGCCGACTGTGCGTTGCCCGTTGCACCCTGCCAGTTGGCAAGGCTATCGAGGGTTGTCAGGGTTTGGAGGTGGCCAGGGCCTAGGACGCGGTCTTGATCGGGGAGGAGCTCTTGCAGTGCGGCGATGGCCGCCTGGGGTGCTCCTGCAGAGCCACGCATGACGGCGAGGCTGTGGCGGGTGCTGAGAATGTCCGCTTCTTCTGACGCGAGACGGCACTGCTGATCACGGAGGACATCCTCCAGCGCTTGTACAGCCTGCTGAGGTTTTCCTGCCCAGCTCAAACACAGGGCGTGGCTATGCCGGGAGCTGAGTGTTTCGGGGTGGTGAGGACCGAGGACTCGGGTTCTGTCCGCGATGACGGCGGTGAGGTCCTTAGATGCGGTGGTCGGATCGATTCTTGCCCGCGCAAGGGCGAGGTTGTGGCGCGCGGCGAGCAACTCGGGATGGTCGCGTCCCAGGACCTCACCCATGTCGGGTATCAGTGCCTGATACCCCTCTATGGCTTTATCCGTCTCGCCCGCTTCTCCCTGCCAACGGGCAAGACTTTGCCTGGTGGTCAGCGTGCGCAGGTGCCGGGGCCCAAGCGCTCGTGTCTGGTCGAGTAGCAGCGCTTCGAGCAGGCTGAGGGCCTCGGCGGCATTGCCAGATTCGCCCAGCAAGCGGGCCAGATTGTGGCGGGCGGTGAGGGTGCCATCGGCATCGGCACCAAACTCCTCTTCCATGAGGGGGATCAGCTTGCGGTATGCGTCAGCAGCCTCTACTGCGTCACCCGCGACGCCCTTCCAATAACAAAGGTTGTGGAGAGTGGCGAGTATCGCACCACGGCTCGCTCCGTTGCGTTGCCGGACAGTGAGAATCTCCTGGAGGGCCGCGATGGCGCCGCTCGTGTCGCCTGCTGCACCACGCTCGACGGAAAGGTTGTGACGAGTCACGAGTGTCTCGGGGGCTTCGTAGCCGAACAGCCGGATGTGATCCGCCTCAAGGAATTCCAGGGTCTGAACTGCTGCAGCGTGATCTCCGGCTTGGCTTTGCCAGCGGGACAACTCGCCGCGGGCGACAAGGGTGTGTTGGTGGTCGGCTCCAAGTCGCTGGTGGGCGAGGGAGCAAAGCCCGGCGAAATAGGCCTGCGCCCAGGAAGCGTCGCCCGATTCACCCGCGCTCGTGCCTAGCCGGAACAGGAGGGTGTATGCGGTGTCGTTCTGCCACAGAGGGTGGCTCTCACCGTCCTGATCGTGGGTGGCCAGCAAGCGGGCGCTAGCCCGCAGCCGCAGGGCGTGGTCCTGGTTATGACCGGTGTCGGGCCAGATGTTGAGCAGGGCGTGAGCAGCCGCCGGCAGTACGGCGTCCCTGCGATGCGTCCGGATGTCGGGCGGTGAACCAGGAGGCTGCTGCTCGCGTACGGCCCGCTGGATGAGCTGGTGCATGCGGACCAACCATGCGTCATTGCAGCCCTCGTCTGGGATGTGATCAATGAGGTGGAGCCGGTCCAGAGTTGCCAGGGTGTGCTCAGCATCGAGCTCGTCGACGGGTTCGTCTGCTCGGCTCCGCTCGGTCAGCCAAGCGCGTGCGGCGTCGCTGGTGAACAGTACGGCGGGAATGCCGGTTGTACCGTCGAGGACGGCGGCCAACTCGAGCATTGGCCGGGCAAGCAAGCCGGTGTGTTGGTCGGCCTGATCGACTGAGATGTCCCACAGCGACGCAAATGAGCTTGTCGTAGCGCTACCGCGCATGGCTGGGATCAGTCGTTCGAGGGTAAGCCGACGGTCCGCGAGCCGGCGTCGGTAGCGGGCGACACTGCACGAGGCGTCGTAGTCGAGGTACGCGGCAGCGCGCGAAAGCGCCAGGGGGAGATGGCCAAGGTCATCGGCGAGTCCCGCTAGCTCCACGTCCGTACCGGCGGGCATGGTTCGTTGCAGTGTGTTGCGCAGGTGCTTGAGGGATTCCTGGGGGGTGAAGATGCCAACAGGCAGAAAAGAGAGACCACTTGCGGTGGCAAGATCCCTTTCGCGGCTGCGGGTGGTGACGATGACCCTGCCGCGACCGGCTGTGTGCCGAGGCGCCCACAGCCCCTCCAGCGCGCCGGCGGAGTGCACGTCGTCGAGGACGATGAGCCAGCTGCGATCCGTGACACGGAGCCAGTTGAGGAAATGCTCAGCGGCCGAAGCAGTGTTTTCGTTGTTGGACACCAGCTCAAGATCGCGGGCTGCCCGGGCATAGGCACCGGTAACTGCCGGAGTGGTGTTCGCCGTGACCCATATGAGTACGTCGACTCCAGCGTCTGTTCCGTCGGCGACGCGGTGGCAGTAGTCGGCGGCCAGACAGGTTTTGCCCACGCCTCCGGTTCCTGTGATCACGCGCCCTCTGACCAATGCGCCAGCTGTGTCCGTGACGACGTCTCTGTCCTCGGAACCCTCCAGGGCGCGTGCCAGGGCTTCGCGATGTGCCCGCTTGATGAGCACATCGGCTGTATCGGGGACCAGGCCTATGCGCAGTGGCCTCGCGCTGCGGGGCTTGTCGCCACAGTGTTTCTGCGTGCGCGACCCCGACGCTTCACTGTCTCGGTGAGCTGGGGGTCTGCTTCGCTCGGCTGCTTGGCGCAAATTCTCCCACCGAGCACGGGAGCGTGGAGCTGGCCCTGAGCTGGTGCGGCTATCGAGGAGTTCGGTCAGGAAGGTGAATGGCTTTCCGGCCCGCGGAACACTCTGACCGTTGAACCACGCGCTGAGAGTGCTCTTGTTCAGGGAGACGGGCGGAGAGTGCCGCTTACTGTGCTGGATGATCTGGCCGAACGTGAGTTTGGAGGCTTGCCGATGTGCTCTCAGCTCCTCGGCCAGGCGCGACATTGCAGCCGGGTTATCAACCATGCCATTCCCCGTTCGTTCCGAACCTTCTACGAACCCTATTCCTTGCCTGTCTGACCACCACATACCTGCAGTCCGGCGGGAGTCGCTTCTCGCCGAACCCTGGGCCGAACAGGTCTGGTGGCGTCTGACCGATCGCTTGGTTGGTCAAGTCCACGGATGGGACGAGTTATGCGCATTCTCTGGCGTAAAGCGCGGTACGTGTGGCACACGCCAAGGCTCAGGCGGTACATGGTCGTGCTTGTTGTGCGGTGGATGGCTGGTGTCGCGCTGAGGGCACTGGTGGTCATTTTGTGGGAGTGGTTGACCAGACAGTGACTTGAGAGGGCCTTACGTCCATCCGACGGAAGGCTCTCTGGGCAGGTGATTTTCTCTATACCCGCCGGATTCGAACCTGCGACGCCCGTTTGAGGAGTGGGATCGAATCCTTGATCGGGCGTGGTCGTTCATGCTGGGGGTGTTGCCACCCGCCGGCGTCTTTGCCGCAGGCGATGTCGTGAGCCACGCCTGCAGGCAGTCCATCACCGCAGCCGGCAGAGGCGCTTCGGCGGCTTTGGATGCCGAAGCGCTAGCTGTCCGTTCTTACGGCCGACGACCTGCAGGAGCGCCTGACGCTGCGAGAGTGAACCCCAGTGAAGCGCGGCCGGGGGTGCCGTGAATCTCGTGCCGGGGGCGTCGGCCGCCCGTAGCATCTTTCGCGTGACTGATGCGACCGCGAAGGACAGCACTGACATCCCTGGCAGCGTCCTCGCGGAGCTGACCAGCACATTTGGCCTCGGTGAGGTCCGGAAGCAGCGCTACCTCACCGATGGGCTGATGAACGCGAACTGGAAGGTGGACACCGCAACCGGGGTGTTCGCGCTGAAGAGGGTCACCGATGTGTCGCTCGATCGATTGGTGCGCAACCTTGGGGTGCTGGATTCGCTGGCCTTCGATGGAGTCCCGGCCAGTGCTCCCGTCCCCACCGCCTCCGGCTCTCTGGTGGCTGAGGTTGGCGGCGGTGTCTGGTGCCTCTTCCCGTGGGTGGCAGGCAGCCATCTCCGTGGAGTGGACCTCAGCCTGTCTCAGGCCGCTTCCCTTGGGGTGCACCTGGGGCGCCTCCACGAGGCGCTCGATCGTGCCTGCGACAAAGGTTTGCTGCCCGCAGTGCCGGAGACGGTGCCTGCCGACCTGACGACGCCAGAGCGGGCAGTGGAAGAGGCCGAGCGGTTGTCCGGAGCGGTTGGAAACGAGGGCGCCGGCACTGCCTTCGATATGGTGGCGATGGCCGCCCTGGAGCAGCGACGTGTGCTGATTGGCAAGCACGCCGATCGGCGGCCACGGAACGAGGGGCCTGCGGGCAGGCATGGGTGGACGCACGGTGACGTCCAGTACCGGAATCTGTTGTGGGTGGGCGGAGATCTGGCCGCCATCCTCGACTGGGACCGGGTCGGCGTCCGACCGTACGCCGATGAGGTCGTGCGGACGGCCCAGGTGCAGTTCGGTGTGGACGGCGTGTTCGACCTAGGGCGGGTGTCGGCATTCGTCGGTGGCTACCGGTCGGTGATGCCGCTGGAAGCGTCGGCGCTGGCTGACGGTATGCGTCGGCTGTGGTGGAAGCGGATGACGGACTTCTGGCAGTTGGAGTTCCACTACGACCGCGGTGACTTCTCGTTCGACGATCTCTTCACGGCGGACGAGGCGTTGCTGCACTGGTGGACGCAGCGGCTCGATCAGGTCGAGGACGCGTTCGCCGCGGGGTAAATCCCGAGGGCTGCTAGCTCTGGCAGCCTGGGGCGGGTGTGGCATGCCGAGTGGCCTTGGGCTTGTTGGCCGAGGGCGTGATGTTCGGCGGCGTTGATGGCGTTCGCCCAATCCTGTGGTCCCGCAGTGCGAGGCAGGACGATTCCGTGTGGGCCGATGGCCTCCGCGATGCCGCCTCTGTCGCTGCCGATGCTGGGGGTGCCGTGAAGCGCGGCTTCGACGATCACCCGGGGGAACGCGTCCTCCACCGTGGACGGCACAAGTAGCAGGCGATGGCTTCGGTAGAGAGTGTCCATGTCGTAGGTGCGGGGGACATAGGTCACGTTCGGGTAGGCAGCGAATTCGTCGGCGTTGTTCCACCAGCCTTCGACCAGCGTGAAGTGCTGTTCGGGCATCATGCGGATGACATCGTGCAGGAGGCCCGCACCCTTCGCCGGGATCGGGTTGACCATCAGCACCGACTTGCTCCGCTGCACGGTCGCACCCTGCGAGGGCTGCACGAACGGCGGGTGGAAGACGGCGAGACGCGTGCCCGGGTGGTGGCGTGCTCGGCTGAGTACGAACTTCGAGACGGCCAGGCCGTATTGAGGGCGTCCGGCCAGGACTCCGAGGCCGGTCTTCGATACGGAGTGCAGGATGCCTACGACGAGTGCAGAAGGCCGGGCCCGTTCGGCTAGGTCGGCCGCGCCCTCTTGAGAGGTGAACACGACGTCGGGGTGCAGGCCGGCCAGCAGCTCGTGCAGGGCGGTGCCGATCTGATGCTGTTGTGCGGCGATGCAGTCCACTCCGTTCCAGCGGTAGCGGAGTACCCCCTCGGCCTCCTCGTATGGGGTCTGACGTGCGTCGAGCAGGCTTCGTAGCTGAGGGAGTTGTGTGGTCTGGTTCCATGGGGCCTGGTGGGAGCCCAGGTAGACGACCTGCCAGCCGGCGACCGCGAGTTCCTCGGCCAGGAGTTGCTGCGTGACTTCGGCGCCTCCGATGAGGAGTGGTGGGGGTGTGCGGCGCCAGGCGAAGAGGGCACTGGGCATGGGCGGGTCACCTGGTCCAGAACGAGACGAGGGCTTCCACTGCCTGGGCGATGCCGTCTTGGCTGGTGTCGGCAGGGATCACAGTGACCTCTTGGGAAACGGGAGGCTGCGCGCGGGCGAGGAAGTAGTCGCGGGTGTGCGTGAGGAAGGTGGCCTCATGCAGGAAGTAGTCGGGCTCGGTGGCCGTGTGCCCTGCGGTTTTGCGGCGTAGGCCGAGCACCTCGGCGGGCACGTCGAGGTAGAGCGTGTGATCGGGGCGCAGGTGGGGGAGCACCTGGAGCCGGTCGCGTAGCTGGTGCTGGACGGCGTAGCCGAACAGGGCGTCGACGGCGTGTGCGTGAGCGAGGAGGGTGTCCACAGAGCGGTCGAGGATCACTACGGGCTTCGCGGCTGCGAGTGCCGTGTGGACGCGGGCCTCCTCGACGGCCATGAACGTCTCGAAGGCGGCGACCTGTTCGGCGGCGGACGCTGTGCGTGCCGGAGGTACGGCGTCCCGACGGCCGATCTGCCTGACGTAGCAGCCCGCGATGTAGGCCCGCTTCCCGTAGCCGATCCTGCGCAAGTGACGTACTGCCGTCGTCTTCCCGGCGTATGAAGGCCCTTCTATCGCGATGACCTTCACAGCGACTCCGTCCGGTAGAAGCGCTCCGCGTACGTGCCGGAACTGTCCGAGAGATCGGCGGCGGTCCAGGCGTGGCGGATCGGCCGGTACATCTTCCGGGACGGGTACATCTGCGAGCCGTGCATCCGCAGGACGGTGCACTTGTCGAGGACCACCGAGGTGATGTCGACCAGTGAAGGCACGAGCGCGACCCGCGTTCGGGAGCGGAAGAGATGCTGGTCGCAGCCCGCGAGAGCGTAGGTGGACCAGAACGCCAGGTCCTCCCAGAACCACCGGCATCCCAGGCGGACCGCGGCGTCGTGCACCAACAGGTGGTCGGGGTGGCGGGTGACAGCGGCGGGGGCCAGGAGTTCGGCGTCCGGGTGGGCGGCGACGATCGCGCGGAGTTCCTCCGTGATCTGGTTGAGGCGGCCTTCGTCGTAGGGGCGGTAGGGAGGTTCCGCGTCCTTGTGGCCGAGGGCGAGGCGGGTCGCGGCGAGGGGTGCCAGGGCGGCGGCACCTTCCCGATCGCGCAGGTGCGAGACCGCCGATTCGGTGCTGTAGGCGTCTTCCAACGACGGGTGGACGCTGTTGGAGCGAGTGAAGACCGTGGCCACGGTGAGCGGGCGAGGGTGCACGAGGAAGGTCCCAGAGGCCGACAGCGCGAAGTCGTCGTGGTGCGGTTCGAGCGCGAGGACGGGGCGGCCGGTCGGGCGCCGCAGCTCGATGAAGTGGGGTCGGCCGCTGTGCGGGGCCATCAGCTGGAGGACCTGGTGGTCGTGTGCGCGGTGGCGGGTGAGGAGCTGGTGGGTCCACTTGTGGTGGGCGTGGTCGAGGTCGTCGGGGAACGTATAGATCCCCATCGCGTCCGGTACCGGCATGGGAACCGACGGTGCGGACGTGTTGGTGAGGGCGGTCGTGCCGTTCATCTGGGGCTCCTGACTCATCGGACGGTGGTCTCGTACCAGTGGCGCCACATGCGCGGGGAGCTGAGCCGCAGGCGAGCGGTGACCGGGTTCTGCCACCACAGCATCCGGAGGCTCGACCACTGGTCGTAGCGGCGGGTGGAGGGGCGTACTCGCAGGTCGTCCAGAATCTTGACAGGTGCGGCGGTGATACGGCCGTGGACGGTCAGGCGGGCAAAGAGGTCGACGTCCTCGCTCATGAGCAGGTCCTCGCGGTATCCGCCGATCGTCTTGAACGCGGCGGCGGTAGCGAACTGAGCGACTCCCTGCGCGCCGCCATGTCGGGCGCGGTAGTGGTCCCAGTACGCGCACAACAGTCGCGCCCCGAGTCGGTCCGGCGTGTAGAGGGGCGGGATCGCTCCGCCTACGGCTCCTGCGTCCAGCGCGGTGGCTGCCGCGCTGATCGCTTCGGCGGGCAGGGCGACATCGGCGTCTGTGAAGAACAGCCGGGGACTACGCGCAGCGCTCGCGCCGGCGTTGCGTACCCGGCCGATGCTGCGGACCGACTCGCTGACCACACGGATCCCGAACGCGGCGGCCACGTCAGCGGTGGCATCGGTGGAGGCGTTGTCGACCACGATGACTTCGCCCTGCTCACCGCTCGCGGCCTCCCAGTGCGCGAGGGAAGTCAGGACGGTGGGGAGATAGCGGGGCAGGTAGGCAGCTTCGTTGTGCGCGGGGATGACTACCGTCAGGCCGGGGGCGGGGTTGGTCATTGGGCTCTCCTTCTCGCGTGAGGTGCATGGGAGTGCTCCGTGTGGGGCCGGAAGAGGTGTGGTGTCCGACGCGACAGCTCGGCCAACCGGTTGGACCAGGCGGTCCGATTGTTGCCAGGGCCGGCATGGGTCCAGCAGCTCACCGTGAGGAACGCCGACCATGCCGCGAGGTGGGTGTCGTTCACAGCGTGCGGATAGGCACAGAGGAGGGTGTGCCGGTCCCATTGCGAGTGGGCGCCCGTCATGATGAGGGCGTGTGCCACGTCCGCTTCCCGGCGTCCGGGTGCGGCGTCGGTGAAGTCGACCAGGTGACAGGATTGCCGGGTCCCGGAGAGGACCACGTTGTCGAGGTGGGGGTCGCCGTGGCACCACACGACGGACGCCTCGTCGAGGGGTTCGGTGACGATGGCGAGGGCGGGTGCGAGCCGGTCCAGTACGTCGAACGGGCAGCGTCGACTGAGGGAGGCAACTGTTTCGATCACGGGACGCCAAGGAGAGCTGGTGGAAACCGGTGCCTCGTGCATGCGGCCGAGGAGCGTGCCGAGGTCCCTGAGCGCCTGGAGGCGCGGGACGCTGCCCGAGCGCACGGCGGAGCCGAGGGTGCCAGGGCCCAGGTCGGAAGTGACCAGAGCGGTGGCGCCGGCACTGGAGGTGGTGCCGTAGCCGAGTACCTCCGGTACGGGCACGGCGGCCGAGACCGCACACATCGCTGCGGCTTCGCTGAGGGCGTTCCGGCGTGCGGTGTGGGAGTAGAGCTTCACGATCACGGTCGAGCCGGCGAGGAGGGCGACTCGGTAGACGGCGGTACGCGAGCCGGTTGCCAGGCGCTCGGCGGCCTTGGCGGGGCTTCCCAGCAGCAGGTTGCAGGCGCGCGAGACCATCGGCAGCCCGGCCGGGGCGAGGGGTGAGGTGGTCATCGGAGCTCCGGTTGCTCGGGGGCGAAGCCCAGGGCACGGACGTGGCGTATGGTGCGGCGCAGGTGGGTGCGGTACTCCCGGACTTCCTCGGTGCGGGGGCAGTCGGTCTGCCAAGGCTTCTCGGGACCCACGAAGTGGACGAGGGGTGCGGAGGCGTCGGGGAGCGGAGAGCGGGCGACAACGCGTCGGGCCCAGTTGCCGCGTTCGAGGAACCGGCCGAGTTCGAAGCGGTTGTATCCGGGGCCGACCGGGCGAACGCGGCCGGTGTGGAGGAACCAGAGGTTCAGGGCGTCCTGGTCGTTGTGATGGATGTGCCGGCGCAGCCGGACCAGTGCATGGCCGACTCCGCGACGTACCCGTGGTAGGTCGGCGACATGTGCCCACAGCACTCCGGCGTTGTAGTACGGCCTGCCCTTCAAATGAGGCCAGCGTTCTGCGGCACCCGGCAAGGCGTGGCTGTCACCCACGGACGGGCCGAACTCGTCCCGTACCGCGCCCACGTCCCCCAGGCGCAAGTCGTTCAGCGGTGCGCTCAGTTCGCCTCGCACGAGAGTGTCGGCGTCGAGGTAGATCAGATACGGGCGTCGGACGAACGCGGCGGTGAACTCGAACCGCAGGTAGGTGGCGACGCTGATGTAGGAGGAGTCCGCCATCCGCGCGGTACGCAGCGTGGAGCGGTGGGCCAGGTCGAACGAGCCGAAGCCGACGCGTCGCGCCAGGTGCGAGAGGAGCACGGCCTCGGACGGAGTCAGGTCGAGGGTGAGGACGCGCAGCGCCACGTCCCGACGGGCTCGGAGCGTGAGGCTGTCTGCGAGGGCGGTGATGGAGGCCAGGCCCGGGACGAGGTAGCGCTGGTCGAGACATAAGCCAAATGCGTACACAGCGGATTCGCCTTCCAGAGGCAGGGGTGGGGATGTCTGTGTGTGTGGGGGGCGCTTACTACTCGTCCCGCTGACGAGCGAACCGGGGCGTGCGGGTCTCCTGCACGTGGAGGGAGTCGGGGGCGTCGGTCTCCCACTGGTGCGCCGTACCGCCCGACGGTCGTCGCAGGACCCCGGTCCTCCCCTGCTTGACGTCAGTCATGATCGCCTGCTGTCCGGTGCCGTCTTGGACGAGATCGCCGATCTCCTCACGTACGCGGCTCATTGGACGTTTCCGGGGATGAGCTGCCCCCACGGCGTCCAGCCGGCCGCCGCCTTGAAGAGGATCCGGCGGCGGGTGTGCTGGTCGGGTGTGTGGCCGGAGGGGGCTGTTCGTCGCCTCGGCCAGGAATCCGCTACGGTCGCGGATGAGGACGCCGAGCGCGGCGAACTGGGCGTCGTCGGCGACGTGTGTGGCTCCGGCGACGACGATGCCGCGGACCAGTCCGGACGACAGGGCCCCCGTGATGGCGGACCAGCCCAACCGGGTGTCCAGGGGCGCGGTGGGGCCGTTGTCGGACCAGACACCGGCGACGTGCCGTGGCGGGCGTCGGAGTAGTGGCAAGCGCGACGCTCGGCCTCGCGTACTGCAGGGGGCTCGACAGCGCAGTAGTAGACGGCGACGGGAACGTGTCCGAGGCCGCCGGACGAGGAGTTCGGCATGCTCCAAGCGTGCTGGGACGGCCCTTTGGCCAACAGGCACGGTCCGTGGCTACGGCGGAGGTTGGGAATAATCCGGACTGTCACACCCCGTATCCGTAGAGCCCGCAAGCCGGGTTCGGACTGCCACGGAGCGTGGCAGGCGGCAAACTTCTGACCGCCGAACTACCACGGGTCGTGGTAATGGGCGGTCAGCGCACGCCCAAAGGAACGCCGGCTGCGTGCGCGAGTCCGCGAAGTCGGCCCACGGACACACCTGCCAGCCGCGAGATGATAACGCCTGGCAGCATCTGGTGCCGAACCCATCCCGGTGCCATGGTGCAGACCTCCTCCAGGGTGTCAGCAGCCCGGTCCCACCGGCGGCACTCCACGTGGGTCAGGGCGACGTCGAGTCCGTAGCGAGCTCGGGTCGCGAGCGGCACCGTTTCGTCCAGTCGAACGGTGTCCATGAGCCGCAGCGCCCCCGCCGTATCGCCCAAGGCGACGGCGATGCTCATGGCCTGAGTGGCGGCGTACAGCGGTCCGTACGGCTGGGCATGGCCGCCGCGCGCGTACTCGCTGCCGAGGCGGGCGCCGACAGCGTGGGCCTGGGACAGGTACTCGCGTGCCGTGTCGGCGGAAGCCCCTCCCCGTGACGCGGCCACGGCTGCATTGGTGACGAGCTGCCCGTACACCGACAGGCGGTCGGGGCCGTGCTCGGACATCCTGGGCTCGATCCGATCTGCCCGCGCGGCGGCGAGCGCGAAGCCCTGCGCCGTACGGCCGTCACGGAGGTTCACCCAGGCAGTCGTGGCGGCGAGGTGTGCCTCGCGCAGGTCGTCCCCGGCCTGGACGGCGATCTGGCGCCCGTAGGTGAGGGCGGCGTAGGCGAGGTCCCGCGATCCCCAGACGTTCGCGGCCATGCCCGCAGTCTGGAAGACGTCGGCCAGCAGACCGGCCGCGGCTTCTCTCTCATCGGTGCCGGCGGCGTCGTACCGGGCACGGGCCTCCGGCAGCAGGGCCGCCAGCAGGGTGCCGAGTTCGGTGTACCGGCCGGCCCAGTAGGCGGTGTCCGCGTGCTGGACGACGGCACGCAGCTCGGTGACGGTGCCAGGCTCAGTGTCGGCGGGGATGCCGATCGCGGCGTCGTGCGTGGCAGCCGAGAGGGTTCGCAAGGCCGCCCGCTCGTCACGATTCATCGAGCGGCGAGGGGCCTGCTGCCCGAGGAGTACGGCGATGTCGGTGCCGAGCGTGGAAGCGATGGCCAGCAGGGAGGGAAGAGAAGCGGTGCCGCCACGTTCCAGCTTCCGCACGACACCGACCGATACCTCGGCGGCCTCGGCCAGTTGCTCTTGCGTCATCCCGCTGCGGAGGGTCTTGAGGCGTTCAGCGGTGGTGTATTCCGACCATTGCATGGCAGTAACTCCCCGGGCCGTTCAAGCCAGGCTTGGACCGTACCCACTTCGCCACGGGCGCGTGCACTCATTGGACGAGGGCGAGTTGGCGGGCTGGCTGGATAGCGCCTACACGGGGAGGACTGCGTTTACCCCGAGAAGGCGCTCCAGCTCGTCGACTGTCTCGTTCTCAGTTGTCGCGAGGACGGTGGTGATGCCGAGGGCCTCGGCAGGCGGAAGGTTGACCGGGTGGTCGTCGACGAAAATGCAGGCCGGCCCCGGCAGACCGAGGCGGTCCAGGGTGAGCTGGTAGATCGCCGGGTCGGGCTTCGCGAGACCGGCGACTTCCGAAACCACGTGGACGTCGAACAGCTCCCAAATACCCGCATGTGCGTAAGGGTTGAACGGCTCCAGTCCGAAGCTGTTCGACAGGAGCGCCAGCCGATATCCGGCATCCTTGGCGGCGCGGGCGAGCGCGGCCATGCGTCGAGCCGGCGGCACGTTGGCCCAGGCGCGTCCCATCAGGTTCTCCGGGGGGACGTGCGCGCCGAGCAGGGCGGCAGTCCCCTCGTTCCACTCGGCCTGGCCGATTTGGCCGATCTCCAGGGCGGTGTACAGCCGCCGTCCCTCGGGATGGTCGTTCAGGGTCGCCCGCCATGCTCCCGCGAGGAGCCCTTCGGACTCGCACCAGGCGTGGTGCACGGGGCGGGGGTCCCCGGTCAGCACCCCGGCGAAGTCCAGGATGAGCCCGCGCGGGGCGTCGTGATGGGCGGTGTCCTTGGGCTGCGGCATGCTGCGGGGTTCCTCTCCGTCGACCTCAACGACGACGCTACCGCGAGGTGTTCCGCTCCTTCATCGCCGTGCACCGTGTGGGCCGTGCCGACGACGCCGTCACCGTCTTGCTGTTCGCAATAGACGTAAAGGCACTGAAATGGGCAGATATTTGCTGTGCAAGCTTCTGCAAGTTCATGGATTGCGATCGTGGAGTCTCTCTAGCGTTCGTCCCGCGGGGCAACCCCATCGGAGGTGCGCCAGGCGGCGTCGGTAACGCCGGGAGTGCAGATGGAGCGGGGCTAGTGCGCGTGTACCTGCGTCCGCCGGGTGGCGGCAAGGAGTGGGAGGCGGAGCACGGCAGCGTGCGGAAGGCCGACCGGCACGAGGAACTTCAGGCGAAGGTAGCCATGGTCAATGCAGAAAGCAGGCGGCCCCGGTGAGTACCCCGGCGCCCGCGCCTGTCGACTGGCGCACGTTGAACGGTGACCAGCTGAAGGGCTGGGCATGCGCCCTGTGCGGCGCCCGGTTGTACGCAGACCGGCCGATCGGCAAAGTGACCATCCATTTCAGGGGCAGGGAACCCGAAGACGTCGAATTGTGGGCCTGCGCGCCTGAGTGCAAGGGCGTCGCTTCCCGATCGACCAGTGGTGCTTCAGATAGGACAGGCGGGGCGTGACGTGACAGGCATCGACCAGGCCAAGCAGGCCGTCCGCGAGCGGGTGTGGCGACGACTCATTGACGGCGGCGGCGCACCGGCTGACTCGTACGGGAAGATCCCCGGCTTCTACGGAACCGAGGGAACGGCCGATCAACTGGCCGGTCTGGAGGAATGGCAGCGAGCCACGACCGTCAAGGCGAACCCCGACTGGGCACAGCTTCCTGTCCGCGTCCGCGCCCTGAAGGACGGCAAGCGCGTTTACATGGCCGTACCGAGGATGGCGAGCGCCGAGCCCTTCTACTTGCTCGACCCCAAGACGCTCGGCATCTCGCCTGAAGAGGCCGCCGAGAAGAAGGGCGCGGCCCGCGTCGCCCGGCGCGTCGGGGTGGACGACGTTGCACCGATCGACATCGTCATCTGCGGCAGCGTGGCCGTGAACCGCTCTGGTGCCCGCATCGGCAAGGGTGCCGGGTACTCCGACCTTGAAGTTGCGCTTCTTATCGAGGCTGGCCTGGTCACCGAGAAGACCGTGATCGTGGCGCCGGTGCATCAGCTCCAGGTCATCGAGGGCGACATCCCCGAGACGGATCACGACTTCTCGGTGGACTACATCGTCACGCCGGACACGGTGATTCCCTGCCCTGACCGCCGACGGCCGTCCGGCTTGGTGTGGGGCGACCTCACGGCTGCGAAGATCGCGGCGATCCCAGTGCTGGCGCAGCGGAGAGCTGCGCAGTAAGCACAGCCCTCCCTCAGCTCACCGCTCCATCAGACTCCGCGCATCCACCGGAAACCCCGTAGCGAACGAGCGGTTCGCGGCGAGGCCCGTCGCCAGGGAGAGGGCTCCGTCGTCGGCGTTCGCCGCGCGGCCCAGGGGATCCGCCTCGCCCGGCGTCCGCTCGCCGAAGAGATCGGCCAGCATGCGTACGTCCCCGCCCCCGTGCCCGCCCTCGCCCGTGGGCACCTTCACCTCCCGTGGCTCCTCCCAGAAGCGGCGCACCAGGAGTTGGGTACGGCCCGCCTCGTCGCCGATCGCCGCACCGTGCATCACGGCGCTCGCACCGTCGCTCCGTACATCGGGGCGCGTCCAGGTGGACTCCTCCACGAGGAGTTCGATGCGGCCCTCGCTTCCGTTGCAGGCGATCCGGTAGCCCTCCCAGGGTGCGTATGCGGTGAGGTGGTAGGTCAGGGTCGCGCCGGAGGAATAGCAGACGAGGACCGCCATGTCGTCCTCGATGCTCACGCCGGGGCCGAACACGTTCTGGTCGCGGTGGTAGCCGTCCTCGGCCTCCGCGTCCAGGTACAGGGCGCTGAGTACGGAGGAGTCGGCCAGGCGGATCGCGAAAGGATCGCCCTCGGCTGCGGGGGAGTTGTGGGCGCGGGTGTAGTCGCGGGCCAGGCCGCGACGGGTGCCCGCCTCCTCGCCGTAGAAGAAGAGTCCGCCCTGTGCGTAGACGGTCTCGGGCTGTGCGCCCAGCCACCAGTTGACCAGGTCGAAATGGTGGGTGGCCTTGTGGACCATCAGGCCGCCGGAGTTGGCCTTGTCGCGGTGCCAGCGGCGGAAATAGTCCGCGCCGTGCCTCAGGTCCAGCAGCCACTCGAAATGGACTGAGCCGACCTCGCCGATCTCGCCGCCCGCGATGAGGTCGCGTACGGCGGAGTGCACCGGGTTGTAGCGGTAGTTGAAGGCGACCCTCACCTCGCGGCCCGTGCGGCGCTTGGCGTCGAGGATGCGGCGGGCGCGCTCGGCGGTCGTGGTCATCGGCTTCTCGGTGACCACGTCACAGCCCGCTTCGAGCGCGCGCACGATGTAGTGGTCGTGCAGGTGATCGACAGTGCAGACCACGACGAGGTCTATGCGCTCGCGGCTCAGCATCTCCTCGAAGTCGTCGGCTGAGTAGGCGGGGATGGGTGGTAGGCCGGGGCGGGTGGGGGCCAGCCAGGCGTTGTGGACGGCCATGCGGTGCGCGTTGACATCGCAGAAGGCGGCCAGGTCGATCCGGTCCGCGTAGGGGCCGGCGAGCGCCTCGGTGAAGAGCTGGGCGCGGGCGCCGAGTCCCACCACGGCACAGCGGCGACGGTGCGCGGTATCGGGAGGCATGGGGGATTCCCTTCGGGCAGAGGGGGGAGGGAGGTGCAGAGGGAGGGTGCGGGCGTTCGGACGGGGCTTTGCGGGGAGGTGGTGAACGCGCGGCGACGTTCGCGAGTGCGCCCGGACCGGGCCTCGCGGGCGCCTCGAGTCGCTGGCCATTGGCGGCCCCGCGGGTGCGGAGCAGGCGGGTATGCCTGCAGGCATTGCAGGAAAGTCCCACCGCGATGCCGGTATTGCCGTACCTGGCTGCGATTTTTCTGCAATCCGCCGACCGATCCGGCGTACCCGGACCAGACCAGGACGCCCCCGCGGGTGCGCCCGGACCGGACCGTGACGTCCACATGTTGAGTCGTTTCAGTTTTCGGCTCCGAGGTCTTGTCCTGACATTCCCGCGGTGCCTAGGGTCGGCCCCAGTGCAAGCGCTTTCTAAGCTCGTTCGAGGAGACCGTATGTCCTCCACCCCCACGCGTCTACGGGCCACCCCCACCCGTCTACGGGCCGCGGTCGTCGGCACCGGCGGCATCGTGACCGGCAGTCATCTGCCCGCGCTGCGGGCCCACTCCGACCGGATCGAGCTGAGAGCCGCCGTCGACGTCGACCCCGCCCGGCTCGACGCCTTCCGTACGGAGGCCGGGGCGCTGGGCATGAATGTTGAGGGCTACGGCGACTTCGACGCCATGCTCGACGAGGTCCGTCCCGACCTGGTCCTGATCGGCACCCCGCCCTCGCTGCACCGCGCACAGACCGTGGCCGCCCTCAAGGCCGGCGCGTGGGTGCTGTGCGAGAAGCCGCTGTGTCTCTCGCTCGCCGAGTACGACGAGATCGCCGCCGCCGAGGAGGCCTCGGGCACGTACGCCTCCGTCGTCTTCCAGCACCGCTACGGCTCCGGCGCCGTCCATGCCCGCGAACTGCTCGCGAGCGGCGAGCTCGGCGCGCCCCGCGTCGCGCACTGCCAGACCACCTGGCACCGCGACAGCGCCTACTACGCGGTGCCCTGGCGCGGTCGGTGGGAGAGCGAGGGCGGCGGGCCCACCATGGGGCACGGCATTCATCAGTTCGACCTGCTGCTGCATCTGCTCGGCGACTGGACCGAGGTGCGCGCCATGGCGGCACGCCTCGTCCACGACACCGAGAGCGAGGACGTCTCGACCGCCCTCGTGCGCTTCGAGAACGGCGCGCTCGCCACCGTCGTCAACAGCGTCCTGTCCCCGGACGAGGTCAGCCGCATACGCATCGACTGCGCCGACGCCACCGTCGAACTCACCCACCTCTACGGGCACTCCAACGCCGACTGGACCTACACCCCCGCCCCGCACGTCGACGCCGGACGGGCGGATGCCTGGCGCAGCCCCGCCGACGACGTGCCCAGCTCCCACGCCGCCCAGCTCGGCACCCTCCTCGACGCCTACGAGCAGGGCATACGGCCGCCGGGCAGCGGCTCCGACGCCCGGCGCACTCTCGAATTCGCCGCCGCGCTCTACAAGTCGGCGTTCACCGGAAAGCCGGTGCACGCGGGCGAGATCGCCGCAGGCGACCCCTACTACCCGGCCATGCACGGCAGCCACCCCGACTGGAGCCCCGCACGATGACGATCCAGGTCACCCACACCCACGGCGAGCGCATCACGGTCCGCTCGGGCGGCGGCGTCGAGCTGATGAGCTACGTATACGCCCCGGACCCCGACCCCTTCGAAGCCCGCAAGCCCTACATCCACCCCCTGCGCACCCTGGCCGGCAACCAGGTCTCGGGATACCGGCCCAACGACCACCGCTGGCACAAGGGCCTGCAGATGACCGCCAGCCATTTGTCGGGGCAGAACTTCTGGGGCGGCAACTGCTATGTCCACGGCGAGGGTTACCTGCGCCTGCCGGAGCGGGTCGGCTCCATGCGCCACGACGGCTTCCCCGCCCTGGACGTGGGGGAGGACCGCTTCCACCTCACCGAAGAGCTGACCTGGATCGAGAACGGCGGTCAGAAGTGGGCCAGGGAAGAGCGTGACATCACCGTCCACTCGGTCGACGAGGAGGCCGGGTCCTGGGCCCTTGACTGGTCGATCCGACTGACCAACATCCGTGACGAACCCCTGCGCTTCGGCTCGCCGACCACCGCGGGCCGCGACATGGCCGGCTACACGGGCCTGCAGTGGCGTGGACCGCGCGACTTCACCGGCGGCACCGCCTTCGGTCCCGACGACGAGAAGGACGCCGCCCAGCTGATGGGCACCCAGAGTCCCTGGCTCGCCTTCACCGCCGAGCACGACGACGTCGACTCGCACTCCACGCTCGTCTTCGCGCACGCCCCCGAGAATCTGGAGGAAGGGACCGCCATCCATGACTCGCACTGGTTCGTGCGGTCCGAACCCATCCCCACCGTCGCTTTCTCCTGGGCCTTCTTCGACGAGTTCGCGCTGCCGCCCGGCGCATCCTTCACCTACCGCTACCGCATCGTCGTCGCCGACGGGGCCTGGGACCACGACCGCGTCGCCACCCACCTGAAGGGACTGTCATGGTGAGCCTTCCCCACTCGCTGCCGAGCCTTCCGCACCCGCTGCCCGGCGCCATCGGCCTCTCGCACCTGAGCGCCTACGACTGGGAGGCCGCCGACGGCGTCTGCGGCGGCAGCCCGCATCTGCACCTGGTGTGCACCGAGGCGTACGTCGTCACCGGGGGGCGCGGCGCCGTCCAGACGCTCAGCCCCGACGGCTACCGCGAGGTCCCCCTGGAGGCGGGCTCCGTCGCGTGGTTCACGCCCGGCACCGTGCACCGGATGGTGCAGGGCGGCGATCTGCGGATCACGGTCCTGATGCAGAACAGCGGCCTGCCCGAGGCCGGCGACGCCGTCTTCACCTTCCCGCCCGACGTGCTCGCCGACCCCGAGCGGTACGCCGCCGCGGCCAAGCTCCCCGCGAAGGAAGGCCCCGAGGCGGAAGCCGCCGCCCGCAAACGCCGTGACCTGGCCGTGGAGGGATACCTGCCGCTGCGCGAGGCGCTTGCGGCCGGGGACAACGGCCCCTATCTGGAGTTCCAGCAGGCGGCGGCCCGGCTCGTGCGGGACAAGGTCCCCACCTGGCGCGAGCTGTGGCGGGCCGGGGCTCTTGCCACCGCCGAACGCACCGGCGCGCAGCTCGACGCCCTCGCGTCCGGCAGCCCCGACTACCTCGCGGGATCGGGCTCGTACGACAGTCGGCCATCGCGTCGTGGCGGCTACGGCATGTGCGGGCGCCGCGACGAGTACGAGCTGCCGGGCACCACGCTGCCGTACCACGGCGAGTAACCGCACCGGCCCGCGAAGCGCCTGTCAGAAGTCCACACACGTATCAGAAGACCACACACGTATCGGAGAGGAGAGGTGCCATCGGCATGCCCGGAAACAGGACAACGTGGTCCTGCGCGACGGCCGCGGTGCTCACGCTCAGCGTGCTGCTCACCGGCTGCGGCGGCTCGGACGAATCGAGCGGCGGCGGCAAGACCGTGCTGCGCTACACCTGGTGGGGCAACCCCGACCGGGCGGCCCGTACCCAGGAAGCCGTCGCGCTGTTCGAGAAGGAGCACCCGGGGATCACGGTGCAGACCTCGTTCGCCGGCTACGAGGCGTACAAGCAGAAGCTCGCCACCCAGGCGGCGGGCGGCGACGCCCCCGACGTGATGCAGCTGGACTACCGGCAGATCGACCAGTACGCGGCCGGCGGCATCCTCCTCGACCTGGGAAAGCAGAAGAAGGCCCTGCGCACCGACGAGATCGACGCCGGGCTCCTGGCCACCGGAGTCGTGGACGGCACCCAGTACGCGATCCCGCAGGGCAGGGGCACCGAGACCGTCGTCTACGACGCCAAGCAGTGGAAGGCGGCCGGGGTGACGCCCCCGCGCAACGGCTGGACCTGGGACGACTGGGCCGATGCGATGCGGGACCTTGCGAAGAAGACCGGGAAGCCCGGCTCCGTCGATCCGGGACAGAGCGAGGACTGTTTTGAGGTGTGGCTGCGCGGCCAGGGCAAAACCCTCTACACCAAGGACCGCGAGCTCGGATTCACCGCCGATGACCTGACCCGCTGGTGGACCTTCACCGACAAGCTGCGCCGCGAGGGCGCGGTATCGGCCGCCGAGCAGACCACGCAGCTCGACGGGACGGTGGAGAACCAGCCGCTGGCCCGCGGCAAGGCCATCTCCGACTTCAACTGGGATGCGCCCTCCAGCGGCTTCACGCCCATCGTCGGCGAAGGTCTCACGCTCGCCCCGATGCCCTCGGGCACGGACGGCACGCCCGGCCAGTACTTCAAGCCCTCGATGTTCATGGGCGCCGCGGCCACCAGCGAACATCCGGAGGAATCCGCCCAGTTCATCGACTTCATGATCAATGACGAGAAGGCGGCGAAGATCCTCGGCGCCTCGCGGGGTATCCCGGTCAACGAGCCGATCCGCGACGACATCGGCCCCGAACTCAAGGACTTCGACAAGACCGTCGCCGACTACCAGGACTCCGTCGACGGGAAGCTCGAAGCGCCGCCGCAGGCCCCGCCCTCGGGCGACAACGCCCTGCAGACCACCTTCGGGCGGGACTACGACCAGGTGTCGTTCGAGCAGATGTCACCCCGCGAGGCCGCGGAGGACTTCATCACCGAGGCGAAGGCGGAGGTGCGGTCATGACCACCACCGACATACCCGCGAAGGCCGCCCGCGCCAAGAGCCCCGAGCCGCCGCGAGGGCCGCGCGGAAAGCGCGAACGCGAGGGCGCCGCCTGGGTGTTCCTCTCGCCCTGGGTGCTCGGCGCCGTCGTCCTGACGCTGCTTCCGATGGCCGTCTCGCTGTATCTGTCCTTCACCGACTACGACCTGTTCAACGCCCCGCGCTGGGTGGGCTTTCGCAACTACGTCCAGATGTTCACCGAGGACCCGCGCTACTGGCGCTCGGTCGGCGCGACCCTGACCTACGTCGTCATCGCCGTGCCGCTGCAACTGGCGCTCGCGCTCGGCGTCGCCCTGGCCCTGAAGTCCATGCGACGCGGCAAGGCCTTCTACCGGTCCGCCTTCTACGCCCCCTCGCTGCTCGGCGCCTCGATGTCGATCGCCCTGGTGTGGCGGGCGGTGTTCAACGACGGCGGCACCGTCGACAACCTCCTCTCGGACATCGGCATCCACACCGGCGGCTGGGTCAACAAGCCCGGTTGGGCGCTGTTCGCCGTTGCGCTCCTGACCGTCTGGCAGTTCGGCGCCCCCATGGTCATCTTCCTGGCCGGCCTGCAGCAGATCCCCACCGAGCTCTACGAAGCCGCGGCGGTGGACGGGGCCAGCCGCAAGCGGCAGTTCATCTCCATCACGCTGCCGATGCTGTCCCCGGTGCTCTTCTTCAACCTGGTGCTCCAGACCATCCAGGCCTTCCAGGTCTTCACCCCCGCCTTCGCGGTGAGCGGAGGCAAGGGCGGGCCCGCGGACTCCACCCTCTTCTACACGCTCTACCTCTACGACCGCGGCTTCGTGGCCTCGCACATGGGCTACGCCTCCGCCATGGCCTGGGTCCTGCTGATCGCCATCGGAGCCGTGACCGCGGTGCTCTTCCGCACCTCGCGCTCCTGGGTCTTCTACGCGAACGAGGGGGAGCGATGACCACCACCACTGCCACCACCGCGGGCCGGCGACCCGTTCCCTGGCGCCGCATCGCCCTGCACGCCGGATGCCTGGCCGCGCTCCTGGTCATGCTCTATCCGCTGGCCTGGCTCGTCGCCACGTCGCTCAAGCCCGCCGACGAGGTGATCGCGAGCCTGAACCTGCTGCCCAGCAAGCTGGAGTGGTCGAACTACTCGACCGCCCTCGACGGCGTGGACGACGTGTCCGTGGGCCGGCTGCTCTCCAACTCCCTGCTGATCGCGGGCGGCGCGGTCCTCGGCAACGTACTGAGCTGCTCCCTGGCCGCCTACGCGTTCGCGCGGCTGCGGTTCCGCTTCCGCGGGCCGCTCTTCGCCTTCATGATCGCGACGATCATGCTGCCGCACCACGCGGTCCTGATCCCGCAGTACATCATCTTCAACCAGCTCGGCATGGTGAACACCTACTGGCCGCTGATCCTGCCGAAGTTCCTGGCCACCGAGGCCTTCTTCGTCTTCCTCATCGTGCAGTTCATGCGCGGCCTGCCGCGCGAGCTGGAGGAGGCGGCGAGGATCGACGGCTGTGGTCCGTTCCGCAGCTTCTTCCTGGTCGTCCTGCCGCTCACCCGGCCCGCGCTGATCACCACGGCGATCTTCACGTTCATCTGGACGTGGAACGACTTCTTTACTCAGCTGATCTATCTCTTCTCGCCGGAGAAGTTCACGCTGACCCTGGCGCTGCGGTCGTTCGTGGACGCCTCCAGCCAGTCGGCGTTCGGCCCGATGTTCGCGATGTCGGTGATCGCGCTCCTGCCGATCGTGCTGTTCTTCCTCGCCTTCCAGCGCTTCCTGGTCGAGGGCATGGCCAACTCGGGGGTCAAGGGATGAGCGCCCGGACCCGCGAGACGGGCGAGATCTTCGGGCCGCGGATGACGCTGTTCGCCGACGTCCTGGCCCTCGGGGTGATCACCGCGCTCGCCTGTCTGCCGCTGCTCACCGCTCCGGCGGCGCTCTCCACCGCCTGCGCGATCGTGCGCGGCACCAGGGACGAGCAACCCGCCACCGCGCGGCGGTACCTGGCGCTGCTGCGGGAACGCTTCCGTCCCGGTGACCTCGCCGCGGGCGCCGTCGTACTCGCCGGGGTGCTGCTGTTCGCCGCGGACCTGGCGCTTGCCGGGGCGGGGCTGCCCGGAGCCGGCGTCTTCGCCGTGACGGCCGCGGCGATCGGGACGTGCGCCGTGGTCGTGGGCCTGCGTGCCTGCGCCCGCCCCGAAGCGCTCACCGACTGGCGGGCCGCTGTGCGCGGCGCCGCCGGTGACGCGGCACGGGACGTGGGCGGCAGCGTTCTGGTTCTGTTCGCCCTTGCGGCGGCCGCGCTGTGCGCCTGGATGATGCTGCCGCTCGCCTTCCTCGTACCGGGGCCGCTGGCCCTGGCCCTGACCGCCATCGACGTACGGGGCGTCCGCGTGCCCCACGGGGAGACAGCGTGATAGCCCGCAGAACCTTCCTCGCCACCTCCGCCACGGCCACCGCCGCGGGCATCGGCTCCATGTCCGGCCAGGCGGCGGCAGCGGCGGAGGGCGCCGCATCCGCAAAGCCCCGGCGAGACGAGGGCTTCCTCGGCTTCCTCACCGAGGCCGCCGACGCGCGCGCCACCGCCGTCCTCGACGGCTACGACGACAACCTCACCGAACTGCGCGACCGGGGCAAGGCCCGCGCCGCCGCCCGCAGTCTGCGCACCCTCACCTCCGTCTACGTACACGCCGCATCGGCGTACCACCACGACGGCGCGCTCCCGGGCCCGCTGGCAGAACTCGCGGACGCCCTCGCCGACGAGCAGTTCGACGACGGATTGTGGGACCAGGGCGCCGTCCACTCACCGCCCGACACCGCCTTCTCCATCGTCGACCTCAACATCGCCTACGCCCTGCTCGACCAGGACGGCGAACGGGCCACCGCCGAGCTGCGGTCCACGATCGAGCGCATCCTGCGCAAGGCAGGACCCGGACTCGCCCACGGCGGTGTGCACACCGCCAACCACCGCTGGCTGGTCTGCTCGGCACTCTCCCGCATCCACCGCCGCTGGCCCGATCCCACCTACCCCCGGCGCATCGACGCCTGGCTGGCGGAGGGCATCGACCAGCTCGCGGGCGGCGAATACAGCGAGCGCAGCCCCACGTACTCGGCGGTTGTCACCAACCCCGCCCTGCTGACCCTCGCCCGCTTCCACGACCGGCGCGACCTGTACGCACACGTACGCGACAACCTCACCGCCTCGCTGTATGTCACCGAGCCCAACGGCGAGGTGGAGTCCGTCCATTCGCGGCGCCAGGACCAGGCGGCGCTGCGCTACCTGCCCGAGTTCTGGCTCCAGTACCGGGAGCTGGCGATCCGCGACGGCAACGGCACGTTCGCGGCCATGGCCGCGCTGATCCAGAAGCGCGGCATGGCGCAGACCTTCGGCGAGACCCCGCCGGGCGACCGGCTCGCCGAGGTCCTGGACCGCCCCGAACTCGCCCGTGAGCTGCCCGCGGCCAAGGAGCTGCCGACCGACTTCGCGCACCACGACGACAGCTGCCGCCTGGTGCGCGTGCGCCGCGGCGAGCGGACGGCGAGCATCTTCGGCGGCACCGACCTGCCGGAGCTGCACGCCATCTCATCGGGCCTGTCCACCAACCCCACGTTCTTCAAGATGCGCAAGGGCGCCGCGATCCTCGACTCGCTGCGGCTCGCCCCGCAGTTCTTCTCGCTGGGCCCCTTCCGCTCCGAGGGCCTTGAGCGCCGTGGCGACGCCTGGCGGCTGCACGCGGAGGTCCGCGCGGCCTTCCACCAGCCGCTTCCACGCCGCCACCGGCGCAAGGACGGCCTCTATCCGCTCACCGACGACGGGCGCTTCTGGTCGGCGATGGACTTCCCGCACCGGCCCAAGGAGTACCGGGCGCTGCGCACCGAGATCCTGGTGCGCGAGACGGACGACGGCGGCTGGGAGCTGTCCTTCGACGTGTCGGAGTCCGCCGTGCCACTCGCCCTTGAGCTGTGCTTCCGGCGGGGCGGGAAGCTGGCCGGGGATGGTCTGGAGCCGGTCGGCGGAGCCGACGACACCTATCAGCTGGTCAGCGGCGAGGCGAGCTACACCGTTGGCGAGGACCGGATCACCTTCGGCCCTGGCAACGGCAAGGGCGGCAAGCAGCCTCCCGTGGTCGAGCCGGGGGAGCGGTACACCTGGATGAACGGCTCTCTGACCCCGGACGGCATCCGGGTATTGATCACTGGCCGCTCGCCGCTGACGTATCGGCTGTCCCTGCGCTGACGGGCTGCGGGCCTGCGGGCCCTCGGCCCTACGGGCGGCGGGCGAGGAAGACGAACTCCTTGCCGGGGCGGTCCGGGGCGTCGCGGATCTCGTCCACCGCGTAACCGTGCGCCGTGAGCGAGGCGGTCACTTCGTCGCGCTCGCGGAAGCGCAGGGTCGAGTCGGAGGTGAGGGTCTCGCCCGTCGCGGCGAGGATGTAGGTGTGGCGGAAGGAGACCAGCGGCAGGCTCACGTCGGTGGCGTCCACCCAGGTCTCGATGTCCCCGACGCCCTCGACGGTGACGGTGCGCTGGGTCGCGGCGCGGTTCCATTCCTCCCATGCCCGCCGGGCGGGGTCGCGGGTCTCGAAGACGAGGTGGCCGCCGGGGCGCAGGGCGGCGTGGATGCCGTGCAGGCTGTCTTCCCACAGTGTCGGGTCGGCGATGGCCTGGGCCACGTTGGCGGTCATGGTGACGAGGTCGACCTGCATCCCGGGGAGCGTGGTCGCGTCGCCGTGGATCCACCGGACGTGCTCGCTGCCGGGCTTGGAGCGCGCGACGGCGAGGGAGGCGGCGGCCGGTTCCACGCCGGTGACCCGCATTCCGCGCCCGGCGAGCAGCAGCGCGAACGTGCCGGTGCCGCAGCCCACGTCGAGTACCTGACGCGCGTTCAGTTCCGTTGCGACAGCGGCGTATACGTCCAGGTCGCTGCGATCCGGGTCGAGCGGGTCGTAGAGCACTGCCAGTCTGGGATTCGCGTACGCCTCGTCTGCCACGCCCGGCAGGTTAACAACGGGAGCGGCGTTGGAGGCACTGGATTTCCGTGCCTCCACCACCGCTCCCGCCGATTCGGCCGCGAACTATCGCTTTACGGTCAACTCCTGGATTCCAGCGGGCTTCTTGGCGTCCTTGGAGGTGAACTTCACCCGGACGTAGCGGGCTTGCGTGTCTCCGTCGTCTCCGCCCGGTGAGGCCTTGCTCCAGTGCCGCCCGTCGAGCGACGTCTGCACGGTGTGCTTCTTCGGCTTCACGTCCGTCCAGTGCGGGGTGATCCCGGAGATGCGGGAGGCCTTGCCGAGGTCCGCGGTGAGAGTGGCGCGGGCGGAGTCGGGGACCCAGGCGGTGGCGGTGTTGCCGTCGAGCGCGGCCTTCGCGTACTGGCCGGGCTGTTCCGAACTGGCCTTGCCCGTACGGCACCTGGCCAGGTTGTCGGTCGGCTCCAGGTCCGGGCGGCGGGTCTTGAGGTGCGCGGGCGCGCCCTGGCTGACGACCTGCTTGCCCTGCGGGGTCTCGATCTCGAAGGGCCCACCGTGGGTCAGGCGCACGGTGGTCTCGTGCGGGCCGATGGCGATGTCGTACGTACGGCCCTGCCAGTGCTGTCCGTTGAGCTTGATTCCCTGCGACAGCTGCGGCGGCAGCATCGGGTCGAGGTGCACGCTGTTCTCGCGCAGCCGCTGCCCGGTCAGGCCATTGGTGAAGACCTGGAGGAAACCGCCCTGGCCGGTCGTGAAGTTCTGGGCCGGGGAGCCCGACAGCGGGTCGGTGGCCCCCGCCTTGTCGCCGCGCGCTTCGGAGAAGAGGTTGAAGGGGCCGCGGACGAAGGGCCGGATGGAACGCTCCAGATAGGTGTACGCGGAGCAGCCGGGCTCACCGATGGACGCGGCGTCGATGGCGTGCACCGAGTCGGTCATGGCGGGGCCGTCGGGGTCGGTGCGGGCCGCGTAGTAGTCGAGGGTGTTGGTGGCGGCCTTCTTCGACATCGGCCACTCCAGCGGGTACATCAGGAGCACGGTGTCCGCCTGCTTGATGACCGAGCCCTTGTAGCCGTCGTACTGCTTGAAGACCTGCTTCTTCTTGTCGTAGGGGATGCGCAGCTTGTCGGCCACGGTGTTCCAGCTCGCCGGGGTGCCCTCGCCGAGGATCTGTGCGACGCGGCCGGCGGTGCGCAGGGTGGTGGCGGCGCCCGCGTTGGTGAACACGCCGTCGTCGACGCCGTTGCTGTACTCGTCGGGCCCGGCGACGTCCTTGATGGAGTAGCTGCCGTCGGCGTTGTGTGTGGCGCGGTCGGCCCAGAACTCGGCAATCCCCTTGATCACGGGCCAGCCGCGGGTGCGCAGCCAGTGGGTGTCCTTGGTGGCGAGGTAGTACTGCCAGGTGGCCAGGGCGACGTCGCTCTGGAGGTGGTTCTGGGTGCGGCAGTGCGGCGGGTCGACGCTGTGGCACTCGGACTTGAGGTCGCCCCTGCCCGCGCTGGTCCAGGGGTAGAAGAGGCCGCGGTGGCCGAGCTGCTTGGCGTTGGCGCGGGCGGCGTCCCTGGTGCGGTAGCGGTAGTCCACGACGGACTTGGCGAGGTCGGGGTGGGCGGCGAGGAGAGCCGGGTACATCCAGGTCTCCGCGTCCCAGAAGACGAGGCCGGCGTAGTTGTCGCTGCTCAGGCCGGTGGGGGAGATGCTGTTGGATGAGCCGGTACGGGTGCTGGAGAGCAGCCCGTACTGGGCGGATCGCACCCATGACTGCAGGTCGCCGCGGCCGGGCACCTCGATGTCGCTGCGCCACAGCTTGCGCCAGGCGGCGGTGTGCCCGCTGAAGAGGGCGTCCCAGCCGCGTCCGGCGGCCCGCTGCGAGGCCGCCACGGCGTCGCGTTCGGGGGAGCGGGAGGTCAGTGCGGTGTCGACGCCCACGTACTTGGTGAGTTCGTAGGTCTGTCCGGACCGGACGGGGACGCCGACGGACTGATGCGCGCTCAACTTGCGGGCGTCAGCGGAAGCTTGTTCATTTCCTGTACGCACTCCGTGCCCTGCGCGGAGTGTCGAGGCGACCGTCCCTTCGGTCTTCGTACCCTGCGTGCGGAAACCCACGGTCATGGTCCCCCGGTCGGCGCGGGTGCCTTCGGCGGTGGGGGAGACGCGTCGCGCGCCGCGTCCGTCGATGCGGTCGGTGACCTTCGCGTCGCCGTCCCAGTGCGGGGTCATGCGCAGGCGTACGGCGCCGACGTGGGGGTTGTCGCGGTCGGCGAGGACGTCGTAGACGAGATCGGTGGCCCGGCCGTCCTTCGCCGTCCAGGTGAGCTCGGTGCGCACCAGGCCGCGGCGCAGGTCCAGGCTCTGCCGGTAGTGCGAGATCCGGGAGGCCGGTGTCGCGGAGGTGAACGTCTCGGAATCATGCCCGCCGGTGGAGACCGTGAGCGGCGACCAGGTGGGGATGGCCGCGGCGACCTGGCGGTTCTCGGTGGTTTCCTTGTTGTGGGCGTAGAGCCCGGAGACGAAGGAGCCGTCGTAGCGGGGGGTGAACAGCGGCCATCCGGTCTTGGCGTCGGAGGCGGTGTAGCCGCTTCCGTTGGGCGCGACGCGCTGGCCGAGATAACCGTTGCCGACGAAGGCGTGGTACGTGTCCTTGGCGTCGATGCGGGTGGACGTCATCGTCCAGCCGTCACCGGAGAGCGCGGGCGTCGTCGGCGCTTCGGTACGCGGTGTCGCGGTGCCGGCCGCCGCGGTGGGGGGAACGGCCGCCGCCAGCACACCCACGAGGAAGGGTGCGATGAACCGGGCCGTGCGGGGGAGGGACCTCATTGTGCTCCGTTGCGGGGTCGCCGGGGAAGGTCAGGCGACCATAAAGACGTGAACGGTCCGCGTCAATGAACCGCGCAATGCGTTGAAGAATCAAACGAACTCGCGGGTAGGTCAGCCCGGGGCGGACCGGGCCCTACTCCTTGTCGCCGCGCGCCCAGAGTGAGCGGACATGCCCGAGATGGCGGGTCATGCACGCTTCCGCCCCTTCGGCGTCACCGGCGACCATCAGGTCGAGCAGCTCGATGTGCTCCTGCGCCGACGGGATGAGGCGCCCGCGCTCGTCCAGCGCCGTCAGTCCGTACAGGCGGGAGCGCTTGCGCAGGTCGCCGACGGTCTCGACGAGCCGGTCGTTGCCGCCGAGCGCGAGCAGGGAGAGATGGAACTGCCGGTCGGCTTCCAGATAGCCGATGAGGTCGTGGTCGCGGGCCGCGCGGACGATCTCGTCGGCCACCGGGCGCAGCCGCTCCAGCTCCGCGCGTGCGGCGGACCGGGTGATGCGGCCGACCATGGGCACTTCGATGAGGGTGCGGATCTCGGTGTACTGGTCGAGGTCGCGTTCGTTGACCTCGGTGACGCGGAAGCCCTTGTTGCGGACCGGCTCCACCAGGCCCTCGCGGGCCAGGTCGAGCATCGCCTCGCGCACCGGCGTCGCGGAGATCCCGAAGTCCTCGGCGAGCACGGGCGCCGAGTAGACCTCGCCGGGCCGCAGCTCGCCGGATATCAGTGCGGCCCGCAGGTGGTGGGCGACCTGGTCGCGCAGCCGCTCCCGGGGGGTGACGAGGGTGCGCTGTGTGAGGTGACCCATGGTGGTGATCCCTTCGTGGCCCGCAGGTCGTGGCCCGCGCGCCCGCCCCGAGTGGTTCACCAGCGTACAAGGTCACAAGTGTGACGAACGGGCAGTGACCGAGGGGGAGTTGGGAGCTGTCTAGCGTCTGAGGGGTTGTCAGTACCATTTCACATTACTACGTTACGCATCACATGGCGCAGGGCCTTGACCGTCAAATGCCTTTGTACGTACGGCAGTTGGTGCCCTCGGCCCTCCGTGCACCTCCCACACTCCAGGAGCCTGTCGTGCACCAGCCCCGAACCCTTCGCAGATCCGTGGTCGTCGCCGCGATATCCGTGGCCCTGTGCGCCACTGCCGCACCGGCCGCACCCGCCGACGCCCCCGATCCCGCCCGGCGTCCGGCCACCACCGCGCCCGACGCTCCCGCCGCTCCGGGACCCGGGGCGCCGAACCCGTTAGACCGGGTCGACCGCCGCGCCAGCGCCCCGAAGTCCGCAGCCCGGCAGCTCCCCGCCCCCGGCGGGCTCACCGGCGGCCGCGTCCCCGGCGCCCGTACGGACAAGAAGAAGGCCACGTCAGACGTGCCCCGCGCACGAGTCGGCAAGGTGTTGGTGCCGTGCACGCTCGACGGCGTCACCGGCCTGTCGCCCGCAGAGTTCACCGCGTTTCTCGCCGACCCCGCCATCACCGCCGACGGCTGTCTGCGCGGTCTCATCTGGACCTGGGACAAGCGCCTCGCACCGGTCATGTCGGCCGCGCACATCCAGGCCGTCTCCCGGCGCATCACCCAGCTCGCCGCCTCCCACGACGCCACCAACGGCACTCACCTCCTGGAGCTGTTCACCTACCTCCATGCCGTCTCCTACCAGGGCTTCTCGCACGACGAGGTCGACCTCTCCGACCCGGCGACCCTGGCCGCCATGCGCGGGGCGGTCGACGCATTCGGCAAGGCCTCCCGCGCCTTCGACGTCACCCGCTCCAATGCCGAGACCCTGCGCGAGGCGCTGACCGCGGCCAGCGCTGCGGGGCTGCGCCAGCACCAACTCCCGTTGGTCAAAAGGGTCCTGGCGACCATGGACGCCGCCCATCCCGACACCGCGCGGGACGCGAGCTGGGCCGGTGCCGCCCTCGCCGCGCTCTCCCTGAACTACCTCGGCGTCTACCCCGGCAACCAGGACGCCGCCTTTCGTGCGGCGGTGGCCGCCGACCCCTCCTACCGGGCCGGGTTCAAGGCGTTCGGCGGATACGCCCATCTCAAGGGCGGGTCCAATGCCTGGGTGGCTCGTGACGCGGTCAGCGAGTACGGGCGGATGGGCCAGATCGACGCCCTGCGCGGCGAGATCGTCGCCGGGCTCGGCCCGCTCCTGGACACCACCGCCCGCACCTTCGGTGACGGCAGCGCTCCGTGGGCCAAGGCCGTCACCTGGCTGATCGAGTTCGACGCCTGCAAGCCGTACCAGGTGTGCCGCGACGACATCGAACGCCGCCTCTTCCCGCAGACCTACACCTACGACGAGGGCGGCATGAAGGTCCGCACCGCGCTCGACCGCCGCACCGTCGACCAGCTCTACTACGCGAGCAAGCAGGTCAAGGCCCAGTTCCACCGCGTCGTCGGCACCGAGAAGCCGCTCGGCGGCGACCCCAACACCACCCTGACCACCGTCCTGTACGCCTCGCGCGCCGACTACGAGAACTACCATCCGCTCCTGACCGGCATGGGCACCGACAACGGCGGCGTCTACATCGAGAAGGGCGCGACCTTCTACACCTACCAGCGGCGCGTCCCCCAGGACTCCTCGCTGACGCTGGAGGAACTCTTCCGCCACGAGTACACGCACTACCTCAACGGCCGCTGGGCGGTGCCCGGCTTCTTCGGCGAGGGGCGCTGGTACGAGGGGGACCGGACGACCGCGATGGACGAGGGCACCGCGGAGTTCTTCGACGGCGCCACCCGCGACGACGGCATCAAGGTCCGCAAGTCCCTCGTCCAGGGCATCATCGACGACACCGCGGGCGGCGGGCCGCGCATGAGCGTGAACCAGCTGCTGCACGCCACCTACGACGGGGACGGCTTCCGCTTCTACGACTACGCGGGCACGTTCTTCGAGTTCCTGTGGGCCGAACGCCCGGCGCTGCTCAAGGAGATGTACCGCTACCTGCGCTCGGACGATCCGGGCGCCTTCGACGCCTGGCGCGACCGCCTGGGCCGGGACGCCGGGCTGCAGCGCGCGTACGACGCCTTCCTCGACGAGCAGATCGCGCACGTCGACGAGCTGTTCGTGCCCGACACCGCGTACGTGCCCGTGGACCGGCTGCGCGACAGCACCGCCGGCCAGGTCCGCTCCTCCTTCGTCGCCACGACCGGCATCACGCCCGACTGCCGCTCCACCAGCGCTCCGGGGCGCCCGCGGTTCGTGTGCGCCGGGCGGATCACCGCGAACCTGGGCGACGCGGCCAGCCCCGACCGGGTCTTCAAGGACATGTCCGAGACCGTCGACGCCTACATCCTCGACCGCGCGGCGGGCGGCGACAACAACCTCACCGACATGAACTGCACCTTCGGCGAGGTGGACATCTGGACCGGCGGACGCGCCGGAACGTCGGACTACTCGTGTGAGGGGCCCCTGCGCGGCTGACACCCCCGTACGGCCGACGTGCGCGCGACACCGGTGATTTCGCCGATGTCGACACCCCGTCAACAGCGCCACGGTGGGGACCGCCAACCAACACGGCGGTCTCCACCGGGGCTCATCTCCTTCCTCCTGTGTGGCTCCGCCCCGACAGAGAGGACCCCTCCGTGCGCCTGCACGTCTTCTCCCGCCCTGTGGTGCGGGCAACCCTGGCCGCCGCGGTCGCCACCGCCGGCCTCCTCGGCACGGGCCTCGCGCCCGGCGCCCAGGCCGCCGCCGACAACCCCTACGAGCGTGGGCCCGCGCCCACCAACTCCAGCATCGAGGCCTCGCGCGGCTCCTACGCCGTCTCGCAGACCAGCGTCTCCTCGCTGAGCGTGTCGGGCTTCGGCGGCGGCACCGTCTACTACCCGACGTCCACCGCCGACGGCACCTTCGGCGCGGTCGTCATCTCGCCCGGCTTCACCGCCTACCAGTCGAGCATCGCCTGGCTCGGGCCGCGCCTCGCCTCGCAGGGCTTCGTGGTCTTCACCATCGACACCAACACCACGCTCGACCAGCCCGACAGCCGCGGACGCCAACTCCTGTCCGCACTGGACTACTTGACCAAGACCAGCTCGGTGCGCAGCCGCATCGACACCTCCCGGCTCGGCGTGATGGGGCACTCGATGGGCGGCGGCGGCACCCTGGAGGCCGCCAAGAGCCGTACGTCCCTGAAGGCGGCGATCCCGCTGACGGGCTGGAACACCGACAAGACCTGGCCCGAGCTGAAGACGCCGACCCTCGTCGTCGGCGCGGACGGCGACACCGTCGCCCCCGTCGCCACCCACTCCGAGCCGTTCTACGAGTCGCTGCCCGGCTCCCTGGACAAGGCATACCTGGAGCTCAACGGCGCCACCCACTTCACGCCGAACTCGTCCAACACGACGATCGCGAAGTACAGCATTTCCTGGCTGAAGCGGTTCATCGACAACGACACCCGCTACGAGCAGTTCCTCTGCCCGCTGCCGCGGCCGAGCCTCACGATCGCGGAGTACCGGGGCAACTGCCCCCACGCTTCCTGATCCTGATGCTCTGTCACTGGGGGGGGCGTCCGTCCGCCACCGGGCAACCGGCGGCGGACGGACGCGCATTCCCGCCGGATCGTGACATAGCGGGCCCCGGCTGTGCCCGTGCACATCGGGACGCGGCGGCCGTTGGGGCCGTGCCCAGCCCTGCGGACGCGGGGCTTCCGGGCTGTGTTACGCGGAAGTAACGTGCGAGCGTGACCCCTTCGACGACCGTACCCGGCGCGCTCCGGCCCCCCGAGCTCCACGGCCGCCGCGAGGAGACCGCCGCCGTGGAATCCCTGGTGAACGGCTTGCGCGCCGGTCGCGGCGGCGTACTCGTCCTGGCCGCGCAGCCCGGCCTCGGCCGCACCGCGCTCGTGGAGCACGCCCGGGCGATCTGCGCCCCGATCCCCTCGGTCCAGCCGACCGCACCGGCGCCGCTGCCGCAGGACGGCCCGCTCCTGGTCTGCGTCGAGGACGCGCACACCTGGCACCCCGCGGACCGGGCCGCCCTCCTGGCCGACCTGCGCCGCCTGCCCGCCGCGCGCCCCGTGGCCGTCCTGCTCACCCTCGCCGAACACCGCGCCGTCACGGGCGAGTCGGACGGTCTGGCCACCCTGCGCCTGCGCCCCCTGAACGACGGTGCGGCCGCCGCCCTGCTCGACGGGCTCACCCCGGGCGCCACCGACCCCGTCGTCGCCGCCTGGCTCATCCGCGAAGCCGCGGGCAATCCGCGCCTGCTCACCGCCCTGGTCGCGGCCCTGACCCCCGACCAGCTGGCCGGACGCACCCCGCTGCCCGACCCGCTGCCCGGCGGAGAAGATCTCCTGGACGCCTACGCGGCCCGCATCGACGCACTGCCCGCTGCGGCCCGCACCTTGTTGCTGCTCGCCGCGGCGGCCGGTGAACACGAGCCCGACGGCGCGGGCGCGGACCTGGCCCTGCTGCTGCGGGCCGGCGGCGCCTCCTCGGGACTGGCCCCCGCCGAAGCGGCGGGAGCGGTGGTCGGAGCGGGCGGGCGCCTCCACTTCACCCACCCGCTCCTGCGCCGCGCCATGCTGCGCCGCACCCCCCTCGCCCGCCGCAGAGCCGCTCATGCCCGCCTCGCCGAGGCCTGCCGCGACCGCCTCTCCCGCCTGGTCCAACTCGCCTGCGCGGCAGGGGACCACGACGCGCGGCTCGCCGGAGACCTCGCCGCGGCGGCCACCGCACCCCGCCCCTACGCCGAGCGCTCCGCCGCCCTGGCCCGGGCCGCGGCGCTCACCGCCGACACGACACTGCGCACCGACCGTCTCGCCGACGCGGCGGAGGCATCGCGCCTCGCGGGAGACCCCGTACGGGCCCGCGCCCTGCTGGCCCGCACCGCTGCCGCCCCCGCCCACGGCGGCGTGCACCGGGTGCGCGGCCTGCTGTCCCTCGCCGACGGCCCGGCCGCCGACGCCAGGGAGGCGCTGCTCACCGCGGCCGTCCTGCTGCCGCCCGAACCGGCCCGCCACGCGCTGATCGGCGCGGCGGAGGCGGCCTGGGCGATGGGCGACGCGGCGGCCTACCAGGAGGCGATGGCGCGATTACCCGTCTGCACCGACGACCCGTCCCTGGAGGCCTACCGCGCCGGGATGTGCGCGGTCCTCGCGGGCCGCACCGCCGAAGGCCACGTGCTGCTGCGCCGCTGCCTGGAGGACGTGGCCACGGAGAGCGAGCCCGCCGGGCTGCTGCGGGCCGGTAGCGCGGCCCTGGTCGTCGGCGAGGTCGAGACGGCCTGTGCGGCGGGCGCCCGCGCTCTTGCCGCCGTGCGCGCCTACGGCCCCGAAGTTTTGCTGCCGCGCGCCCTGGAACACCTGGCCTACGGAGAGTTGCGCGCGGGCCGGCACACCAGGGCCAGGGCGCACGCCCTCGAAGGTCTCGGGGCCGCGCACCGCACCGGGCAGCCCAACGTCGCGGTCTGTCTGCACGCGGTCCTCGCGCTCGCCGCGTCCGTGGAGGGCGACGCGGCGGCCTGCGCGGCGCACGCGGCAGCCGCGGCGGACGGGGCGGGACCGCACGGCCTCACCCAGGCCGCCACGCTCGCCGTCTGGGCCGTCGCCCGGGCGGATCTCGCCGCGGGGCGTCCGGGAGACGCGGCCGCCCGGCTGGCCCCGCTGGTCGCTGCGGGACCGCGCGGCGGGCACTTCGCCGTGCGGAAGCTGGCCGTCCCCTGCTTCGTCGAAGCGGCCGTCCAGGCCGGACGCACGGCGGAGGCCCAAGCCGCCACGGCGGAATTCACCCGCTGGGTCGAGGCCACCGCGGACCGGCAGGCGCCGGCCCAACTGGCTCGCTGCCGCGCCCTGCTGGCCCCGCCCCAGCAGACGGACGCCGCCTACGCGAACGCGCTCGCGCACCACGACCGCTCGCCCGGCGAGTTCGAACGCGCCCGTACGCAGCTGCTGTACGGCCAGTGGTTGCGCCGCAGGCGCCGCACCCGCGAGGCCCGGGGGCCCCTGCGGGACGCGCTGGTCGGCTTCGAGCGGTGCGGGGCGCGCGCCTGGGCGGACCGCAGCCGCGGTGAACTGCGCGCCGCGGGCGAGGCGGTGGCGGGGGAGCCGGGGCCGGGCCCGCTGGCGGCACTGACCCCGCAGCAGCGACGTATCGCCCGTCATGTGGCCGAGGGTGCCACCAACCGTGAGGTGGCGGTGCACCTCTCGGTGAGCCACCGCACCGTCGACCACCACCTGCGCAATGTGTTCGCCGCACTGGGCGTACGCTCCCGCGTCGAACTGTCGCGACTGCTCGCCGGGGAGGGTGAGTTGCCGGACCGTGATGTGGAGATTGCCGCACAGCTCTAGGTACCGACTGGGCGGTATGCCATTCTTCGGGCGTCAGGAAGATCCTGCTGTGCGCACATTCCCCGGGGAGGCCCCATGCCACACGTCCTGCGGTCACGGGTCGGAACCCTGCACGAAGTACCCGTCCTCACCCCCATCGCACCGGGCTCACGCTCCCTCCTGGACGCCGAGGCCGTCGCCGTGCTGCACCGCGCGGCGCGCGCCCTGCTGCGGGACCTGGCCGCGATGACCGACCGGCTCGTCGCCGCCCTGGGCGAGCAGGAGCCCGCCTACCGGACGGACATCGAGACCCGCCCCACCGAGGTGTGGCAGGAGGTCCACCGCTCCCTGCGCTACAGCGTCACCTCGCTCCTGGAGCCGGGCGGGACCAGGGAAGCCGCCCACCGCACGTCCGTGCAGATCGCCGCGGTGCGCGCCGAACGGGGCCTGCCGCTCGACGCGCTGCTGCACGCCTTCCGGCTCGGCGGGGCGATGGTCTGGCAGGGCCTGGTCGAGGAGGTCTCGCGCGGCAACCCCGACGACATGCGCCTGCTCATCCATGTCGCCACGGACGTGTGGAACTTCGTCGACGAGCACTGCCGGGTGGTCGCCGACGCCTACCGCCGCACCGAGCGCCGCATGGCCTGGCAGCACGAGAACCGGCTGCGGCTGCTGACCGCGAGCCTCCTGGACGGCAGCGCCCGCCTCACCGACCTGCCCACCGCCGCCGACGTCCTGGGGCTGCCCGAGGACGGCTGGTACGCCGTGATCGCCCTCGCGGGCGACGACAGCCGCCTGACCCTGCCGACCGGGACGCGAACCCTGCGCCACACCGCTCCAGGAATCCAGTACGCGCTGGTGCTGCTCGGCGACGCCGACGGCGACCCGGCGGCCGAACTCTCCGCGCTCGGCTCCGCTCTCGCCCTGCCGCCCGGAGCCCGGGCCGGCATCGGCTCACCCGTGGAGACCCTGGCCGCCGTCCCCCACGCCCGCCGCCTCGCCGACACGGCGCTGCGCGCCTGCCCCCGCAGCGGCGGCACCGTCCTGCTTGACGAACGCCTGCCCGACGCCCTGGTCGTATCGTCCCCCGAACTCGCGGAGGCGCTGGCCGAGCGCGTCCTGGGCCCGCTGCGCACCCTCGACCCCGCCGACCAGGACCTCCTCCTGGACACCCTCGTCGTCTGGCTGGAGGCCGACGGCTCCGCACAGCGCGCGGGCACCCGCCTCTACTGCCACCGCAACACCGTCCTCAACCGGCTGCGCCGCGTGGAGCAGCTGACCGGCCGCAGTCTCACCCGGGTCGGCGACCTGGTGGAGATCTCGCTGGCCCTGGGGGCCCGGCGGCTGCTCGGCGGCTGAGCGGCCGCCGAGCGGGCGCGCCAGGACGTCCGGCAGCCAGGCGGCCCGGATGCCCCCTGCCGACATCAGACGCTGAACCGCGACGACTGCTGTCGCCCCCGAGGCGCGCTTGATCGAGTCCAGTGCCCGCAGGGACTCTACGTACCCCTGTGCGTAGGCCCGGTTCGCCTCGATGAGCTGGTGACCGGCTGGGATGTCCCGGAACAGCGCGGGCGACGCGGTGGCGACGCGGCGCACGATCTCCCTTGCCGCGCAGGCGCCGAGCCGCTCGCTTACGTCGGCCACGACCACCGGCAGCAGCCGCTTCACCCGGAACCACAAGGTGATCTCGGCCAGGCCGGGATGCTTCTCGGCGGCCTGCTGCTCGGCGATCATCGCCCAGCCCTCCAGGGCGCTCGTCTCCCCGAGGACCGCCGCCGCGACGCCGAACCGCAGCCGGGCGTGATGGGCGTGCAGGGCGTGGCCGGGGAACGCCTCGTGCGCCAGGAGCAGCAGCAGGGCAAGGCGGTCACGGGCCGTCGCCTCGCGCGCCGTGGGCACCTGCGGTCCGAGGTACACCACTCCGCCGCGGTGATCGGGCCGGAACAGGGCCACCGGCACGAGATCGGCCATGGGGCCGCGGGCCCGGCGTATTTCGGGCGGTTTGAATCCGGTGGGCAGGCCGGGCGCCCCGGTCGTCAGGAGCAGGCGCAGAAGAGCGGTCGGCTCGTGCCCGGCCAGGTCGTGTGCCAGGGCGGCTGCCTCACCGGCATACCGGTGGCGGGCCGTGGCGTGCTCGGCGGCGGTTTCGAGGAGCAGGTCGCTCATGGCCCGGTGTGTGTCGCCGGGCGGCGCCGCCCAACGGTCGGGGGAGGCCTCTTGGGAGCGGGGCGTCCGCAGCAGGCTCGGGTGCCGTGCGGCTGCTCTCAGCGCACGGACATACCGACGGCACTCCTCCGCGTACTCGGGCCGCTCGGCCGCCAACGCGCGGCTCTGCGCGCAGGCGTCGGCCAGCGTCGTCCCGCGCTCCCCGAGCCGTCGCAGCCACCGGTCCTGCCCGTGGATCCAGTCGCCCAACTGCCGGGCCACTGCCCGGTCGCAGGCGGTCGGCGCGGCGCCGGGCACGGGGGAGAGGCGCGCGGACAAGGCATGCAACTCGGCCCTGCTCGCCTCCCTGTCCCAAGGGCCGTCCCAGTCCGGCTCCGCACCCCTGAGCCAGGCCGCCGGCGGACACGTGCGGCAGAACCACCGCACCGCGTCGGCAAGAACCCCGGCCAGCACCGGATCGAGGTCGGGGAGAGACCCGAGCCGCGCGCTCACTGCGGTCAGCCCGTACTGAGGGAGTACATGATCTGGTGGCGCGCGTCGGAGAGCCCCAGGAACGCGTTGCCCTGCGAGTCCCGTGCGGCGGGGCTGATGTGGGTGGACTTCCGCAGTGCGGTGGCGCTGAACAGGAGGTAGCCCATGGCGTGCGCCGCGTCCAGCCACAGGTGGCGCAGCGCCCGTTCGTGGCGGTAACGCCACTGGTAGCGCTCGAAGTCGGCGGCCAGGACCACGGTGGCCGCGGCCGACAAAGGGGCGGGCTGGCCCACGAGGATCTCGGACATCCGCCGGCGCAGGGCGTCGGTGTCCGGCCGGCCGGGCAGAGGGCTCAGGCCGTCCTCCGCCACGTCGTAGCGGTAGACGCCCGGTGCCAGGCCGTCCACCGCGTAGGCCACGACGTAGAGGTCCAGCGCGCTGCCGAAGCTGGTCAGGAGCGCCAAGGGGTCCTCGGCGGCTGCTGCCTGGTGGGCCAGGGCGGCCCGCATCTGCGCGCAGCCGGTGTACAGGATCCAGCCCAGTTCGGCCGAGGAGAAGGGCCGTCGCCGGGGCCGGGGCACCGAGCGCCTGGCGGCCAGGGTGCCTCCGACGTCGAGGTTCGCGGAGACTTCCCGGTGGTCGAGGTGGATCGTCGGAGGGTCGGTGTGCGTCGGCTGCGGCGGGTCGCCTTCGGCCAGGTAGGTGCCCAGGACCCGGCGCCGGATCTCGCCGTCCGGGTCGTCCGCGTCGGCGTACTCGGAACGCCGCGAGAACAGGTAATAGGGGGCGCACCACTCCCAGTTGCGCTCGATCCACAGATCGAAGTCCCCGCCGTCCCTCTCCGGTGTGTCCTGCGACTCGCCGATGAGAGCGCCGAGTTCGGCGCGGCGCGGCCCGTCGTAGACGTACTCCAGGGCGGCCGCGGTGGACAGGCCGAACTTTCTGGCGCTGCCCGGCCGGACCAGTTCGAGCCGTCGGGCGTTGTTCTCCTGCGCCGGGAGGGCGCGCACGTAACTCAGGCTGACCATGTCGTTCACGGCCTTTCGGGCGAAGGGGGTTCGGGGACCGGCCGGCCGTCTCCCAGGGCGACCGAGAGCAGCGGGGCTTCTTCGTCCGGCGCGAGGCGCAGGACATCACCGATGACCGCGTCGTCGATGCCGTGCTGCCCGAAGACGGAGATGCCCGTGGCCCGCCCCACGATCTCCGCGGTGGTGAGCAGGTGGCCGACGTCCATGAACAGGGTGCGGAACGTGCGCGGTTCGCGATAGCGGTACATGTTGCGGCCGAACACGCTGGTCATGACCAGGACGGCGCGGACGGGGAACGGCGCCCGCAGCGCCCCGAACAGTGCGCGACGCGAGCGCTCGGTATCAGAATCGGCGACCTTGCACAGCTCGTCGTCGCCGCAGGAGTAGTGATACCAGCCCGCTTCGAGCCCCGGCACGTCGAAGACGCACACGTACCCCTCCGAGGGATGGCGCGCCCCGCCCGAGGGGCTGGTGCGCCGGATGAAGGGGGCCGTGCCGGGCCCGCCGCCCTTGCTCTCCAGGATGCCGAACACGACGGACATCAGGCGCAGCAGGGCCTCCGCGTCCATCGTGTTCGCGCGGCGGGGAGTTCCGCTGAGCTCATCGAGCCCGGCGGTCAGGGTTGGCAGGATGTCGGTGACCCGGGGCGCCGGCAGCCCCTGTGCTGCCGATTGGTCCCGGTCCGCGGGCTTGTACCGCCGGCCGTCGAACTCGGCGTCGCGGTAGGCGCGCATGATGGCGCGGTCCTGCGTCCAGCCGTCGGCGCTGTAGTCGTAAAAGGGGTAGTCGAAGGTCATCAAGTGGTGGTCGGCGGCCTCGGCCCAGCCGTACGCCCGCCATTGGGCGAGCAGTTCGTCCACCCAGCGGCTCTGCTCCGAGGGGTCCGCCGCCACCAGGATGTCCTGGTCCAGGAGCGTCGTGAACGTCTTGGTCAGTTCGTCCACGGGTGCGTCCGCGTAGTCGGCGACGGCGTTTACCGCTTCTGCCAGGGTGGTCGGCCCCGCGGCGAGTACGCACAGCGCCACGGCGTGCCTGCCGATGGCGAGCCGGCGTTTGGTCACCAGATCGACCGCGAACCATTGCCGGTTGCCGAAGGAGTCCGGCGGCAACAGCCGCACGGCGGGACTGAGCCGGTAGCGTCCGTCGGTCTTCAGGTCTGCGGTGTGCAACTCCTCGTGTCCCCTCATATGTCGCCCGGGGCACCGGCGCGGGGACACAGCAGCCCCGCGCCGGCAGTCTCAGGTGATTTCTCGGTGGGTTCAGCCCATGTCGGGGCGGTACTGGATCAAGGCCGCGGAAGCGTCCTCGACCTCGGTCACCGCGAAGTCGTCGATGTCGGGTACCGCGGTGTGCGTCTCGGTCTCTTCCGGCTGCGGAGCGTTCTCTTCGCCCATGCGTCCATTCCTTTCTCGGTGTTCTCTCTGCGTCCCGCGTTCTTTCTGCATCCCGCCGAGGGCTCAGGCCTCCGGCGGAAACTCGACGTCGCCGCTGCGTCCGGCCGTGTTCCTGGCGGCACGGAATCCGAAGCTGAGCAGGACGATCTCCTCGCCGCCGGTCACCGGAGTGCGCCCGTGCGGCGCGAACACCCCGTCGAAGACCAGGATTTCCCGCTCGGCGAGGTCCACGAAGCGGCGGCGGCGCCCCTCCAGGAAGACGGTGCGGCTGCCCGCGCTCCCGTCGCCGGACGGCTTGCGGTGCAGGCACAGGAGGAGGGTGATGTCGCCGTAGCGCTCGTCGTCCAGGTGCAGTTCGAGGGCGCTGCCGTCGAACAGGTAGCCCAGGTAGGTCGAGGCATGGGGCGGCCGGACCGCGACGCCGGTCACCGACTCGACGTACCGCGCCAGGTCCACCGTGCGCACCAGTTCCCGGGCCAGCGGGCCGAACTTGGCATTGACCTTGCCGTTGTTGTGCTCGGGGTCGCTACGGATTCCCTCGCGCGCCTCCGCGAGCAGGGCGGCGCGCCGCTCGGGGGTGAACCACAACGGCCGGTCGGTGCGCGGCCGGTCGGTGAGCCGCCGGTCGGCCAGCCGTGCGGCCGCCTCGTCCACGCGGCGGCCCACCACGGTCCCGGGGCCCGGCAGGTCCCTGACGGTGACCGTCCTGCGGAACCACCGTGTCCATGCGAGCGTGGCCGATACTTCCTCGGCATCGTGCAGCGCACTCATCCTCCCGTTGCCTCCCCGCAGCCCCACGGCCGCCGATGTCGCTGACGGGAGAAACGGTGCGCCGCCGCGCTGTCACGCCGGTCACTTGCCGGTCACGCGCGCCGCCCGGGGCAACGTCGTTCCCGGGTGTCACCGGAATGTGGGGAGATCGCAACGACCCCCGCCCGGCAGTCACAGTCTGCGATACCTTCGTCACGGTGCGCTGATAAAGCGTGTTCGGGGTGGGTGTGGACGGGGGTCTCGATGAGCTGGGAATTCGGGTTGCTGGGGCCGATCGACGTGGTGTGGGACGGTGTCGTCGTGCCGATCCCGGCCACCAAACAACGCATCGTGCTCGCCACCCTCCTGCTCGACGCGGGGCGCGTCGTCCCGCTGGACACCCTGGTGGACCGGCTGTGGGACGAGGACCCGCCGGGCGGCGCCCGCAACACCCTGCAGAACCACGTACTCAGACTGCGCCGCGCCCTCGGCGGGGCGGGCGGCCACGGTCCGGTGCGGACCCATCCGCGCGGGTACGCGATCGAGGTGGCCGACGGCGAGCTCGACCTGCGGCGCTTCGACCTGCTGATGCGCCGCGCCAAGTCGGCACTGTCGGTGCACGACGCGGAAGGCTCCTCCGCGCTCCTGGCCGAGGCTCTGGGACTGTGGCGCGGACGTCCGCTCTGCGACGTCCCCTCGGCGGCCCTGCAGCGCGACGTCGTGCCCGCCCTGCTCGAACGCCGCCTGGTGGCCCTGGAACTGCGGGTCGGCGCCGACCTCGTACTGGGCAGGCATACGGAACTCCTCCCGGAACTGGCCGAGTTGACCTGCTCGCACCCTCTCCAGGAGCCGTTCTGGGCGCAGCGGATGCTGGCCCTGCACCGCGCCGGGCGCCAGGGCGAGGCGCTGCACTGCTATCGCACGGTCAGGGCGCTGCTCGCGGAGGAGCTCGGCGTGGATCCGGGCGCCGAACTGCGCGAGCTGCACCGCCGGATGCTGGCCGACGACCCCGAGCTGGCCTGGTCGTCGCCGGGCGGCCGGGCGACCACCGTCCGGGGCAGCGCTCCGGCCGCCGCGACTGTCCCGGAGCGGGGCCGCGGGCTGGGCGGCGGGCTGCCCGCCGAGACGACCTCGTTCGTCGGGCGGGACCGGGAGCGGGCCGAGGCCGGGCGGCTTCTGGAGGTCGCGCGCCTGGTCACCCTGACGGGCGTGGGCGGGGTCGGCAAGACCCGTCTGGCGCTGCGGGTGGCCGCCGACGCGGCGGGCTCGTGCCCCGACGGGGTGTGGACGGTGGACCTGGCCCCGCTCACCGACCCCAGACTCCTGGACCGGGCCGTGTGCGAGGGCCTCGGGTTCCATGACCAGTCCGCGCTTCCGGGCCGCGAGGTCCTCGTACGGCGGCTGCGGGACATGCGCACCCTCCTGGTCCTGGACAACTGCGAGCATGTCGTGACCGCCACCGCCGATCTGGTCCACACGCTGCTGCGCGCGGCCCCCGGTCTGCGGGTCCTCGCCACCAGCCGTCACCTCCTGCGCGTCCAGGGCGAACACGTGCTGCCCCTGGCGCCGTTGACCCAGGACGAGGCCCTGCGGCTGCTGTCCGACCGGGCGGCGGCGTCGGCGCCCGGCGTGCGGGTGGTCGAGGCGGGCGGCGGCGCGGCCCATCAGCTGTGCCGGCGCCTGGACGGCATTCCGCTGGCGATCGAACTGGCGGCGATCCGCCTTGCCACGTTCTCGGCGGAGGAGATCCTGGAACGGCTCGACGACCGCTTCCAGTTCCTGGCCGACACCGACACCCGCGGCACCCCGGGAACGCCGCACACCCCCGCCTCGCGCTACGTGCGTACGCTGCGCGGCGTGGTCGACTGGAGCCACGACCTGTGCACGGAACCGGAACAGGTCCTGTGGGCCCGCCTCTCCGTCTTCTCCGGTGACTTCGGACTCGAAGCGGCGGAGACGGTCTGCTCGGGCGACGGGATCGACCGCGAGCAGCTCGTACGCCTCCTTTCGGGACTGATCGACAAGTCGATCCTGAGCATGGGCAGCCGGGAGAGCCGCACCCGCTACCGGCTGTTGGAGACCATCCGCCAGTACGGAGGCCGCCGGCTGCGGGCCCTGGGGCAGGAGACGGTCCTGCGGCGTCGGCACCTGGACTACTACCGGACCATGGCGGCCACGACGGCGGCGCAGTGGTGCGGCCCCCTGGAGGTCGAAGGGCTCACCGCTCTCCGCCGCGAACTGCCCAACATCCGGGCCGCCCTGGACTTCAGCGCCACCCACCCCGGCGAGGCGGGGGCAGGGCTTGAGATCACGGTGAACCTCACCCGCACCCGCTTCTGGTTCTTCAGCAGCACGCTGGGCGAGGGACGCCACTGGTTCGAGCGGACGCTGGCACCGGTCGGGCCGTCCCCCGGCCCGGACCCCGCACTGATCGGAGCCATGACCCTCCAGGCGTGGGTGGCCATGTGCCAGGGCGAACAGGACACCGCCCGGACCTATCTGACCGCCTGCTACCGCTTGGCCGAGCGGGCTCCCGGCGGCGCCCCGCTCCCGTCCATCCTCTTCATCCAGGGTGCCGACGCCATACTGATCCGCAGCTGTCCCACGTCGATCGCGCTGTTCGACAAGGCCCGCCACAGGATGGGGGAGGCCGGTCTCACCGGGGACGCTCACATGGCGACCATGCTCTGGGCGATGGCCTGCACCTTCTTCGGGGAACGGGACGCGGCGTTCGCGGCCTGCGAGGAGTACGTGGCCGACGGCCTGGCCCGCGGCGGTTCCTGGGCCTGCTCGTGGACGCAGTGGGTGCACGGACTGACCGAACTGCTGCACGGCGACCCGCATGACGCGGCCCGCCTGATCCGCGAGAGCCTCGTCCCCCAGTGGGACATGGACGATCGCTGGGGGCCCGTGTGGGGCGTGGAATCCCTCGCCTGGGCCGCCGAAGCGACGGACGAACCCGACTACGCCGCGCAACTCCTCGGCGCGGCCGCCCAGTTGCGACGGGTGACCGGGGTCGCTCTCGGTGGCCTCGCACCCTTGCACGACGTCCACACACGGACGGTCGTACGGGTGCGCCGGGCGCTGGGGGAGAGCGCGTACGTGGCCGCCTTCGCCCGGGGGACCGTCGCGGGCGCGGCGGATGTGCCCGGTCTTGTCCTGCGGCAGCGGGTGCCCGACCGGCAGTGACGAGAAGGACGGCGGAGGGGCCCTGCCCGGATAGCGGTATCCGGGCAGGGCCCCTCCGTGAAAGCTGCCGCGATCAGGCCACCGGCACCGGGTAGGTCGGGTACTCGACCCCGGAGACGTGCTGGACGACGCGGATCACCTGGCACGAGTAGCCGAACTCGTTGTCGTACCAGAGGTAGAGGATCGCGTTGTCGCCGTCGACCTTGGTGGCGCCCGCGTCGACGATCGAGGCGTGGCGCGATCCGACGAAGTCCATCGAGACGGCGTCGGGAGCGGTCGTGAAGTCGATCTGGCGCTTCAGCGGCGAGTGCAGCGAGACGTCGCGGAGGTGGTCGAGGACCTCCTCGCGGGTGGTCTCGCGGCCCAGGCGCAGGCTCAGGATGGCGATCGAGACGTCCGGGACGGGGACGCGGATCGAGCTGCCGGTGATGGGCGCCTTGAGGTCGGGCAGCGCCTTGGCGACGGCGGAGGCGGCGCCGGTCTCGGTGATGACCATGTTCAGCGGCGCGGAGCGGCCTCGGCGGTCGGCCTTGTGGAAGTTGTCCAGGAGGTTCTGGTCGTTGGTGAACGAGTGGACGGTCTCCACGTGGCCGCGCAGCACGCCGTACTCGTCGGCCATCGCCTTGAGCGGCGGGACGATCGCGTTGGTGGTGCAGGAGGCGCAGGACAGGATCTGCTCGTCCGGCTTGATCATGTCGTGGTTGACGCCGTGCACGATGTTCGGGACGTCGCCCTTGCCCGGCGCGGTCAGGACGACCTTGTCGATACCGGGGCGCAGGTGCTGGGAGAGCCCCTCGCGGTCGCGCCACTTGCCGGTGTTGTCGATGAGGATGGCGTCCTTGATGCCGTACGCCGTGTAGTCGACCTCGGAGGGGTCGTTGGCGTAGATCACCTTGATCACGTTGCCGTTGGCGACGATCGTGCTGGTCGCCTCGTCGACGGTGATCGTGCCCTGGAACTGGCCGTGGATGGAGTCGCGGCGCAGCAGCGAGGCACGCTTGACGATGTCCTGCTCGCCGCCCTTGCGGACGACGACGGCGCGCAGGCGAAGGCCGTTGCCGGAGCCCGCCTTCTCGATCAGCAGGCGGGCGACGAGGCGGCCGATGCGGCCGAAGCCGTAGAGGACGACGTCGCGTCCCTCGCGGCTCTCGATCTTGTTCTCGCCCGTGGCGCCGGCGACGGCCTCGGCGGTGAACTCCGCCACCGACAGGCCGCGGTCGTCGGCCCTGAAGGACTCGGCGAGCAGGCCGATGTCGATCTGCGAGGGGCCGAGGTCGAGCGTGGTGAGGGCCTTCAGGAACGGCAGCGTCTCGGTGACGGAGAGTTCCGCCCCGGCTATCTGACGGGCGAATCGGTGGGTCTTCAGGAGGCTGACCACCGACTTGTTCACCAAGGAGCGGCTGTGGAGCAGGACGGTGACGTCCCGCTCCCGGTGCAGCTTCCCGATGATCGGGATCATCGACTCCGCGATCTCCTCGCGGTTCTTCCAGTTGGTGAACGAGTCGTCATTGACAGTCACAGGTTTATCTTTCGAGCTAGGCGACGCTCATATGCTAACCCGGCGCCACTTTGATCTTTCAATCGGTGCCGCCCGACGCCGTCCGGCCTCGAATCAAAGGGGCGCGGTTCAGAGGGGGACGGCGACGGCGTTGAACGTCGTCGTGGGCTCCTGCGGGCTGGTGAAGCGGGCGTTGACGAGATAGAGGCGATCGCGCCGGCGCGCCGCGGTGGTGGGGACGTCGAAGCGGGGGTCGGTGATGGTGCGGCGCAGGGTGGCGGTGGTGGCCTTGGCGTCGAGGTGGAACACGCTGACCTTGTTGAGCCGGTTCTGGACGACGTACAGGGTGCGGCCGACGCGCAGGAGCCCGTCGCCGTTGACCACGTCGCCCGCTCCGACCAGCGTGATCTCCGTGGCGTGCCCGGTCGTGAGGGGGACGCGGTAGAGCTTGCCCGGCGTGCTTCTGACGACGATCAGGGCCCGGCCGTCGGGGGCGTCGACGATGCCGTTGGCGTTGATCACGTCCGGTGTCTGCTCCCAGTCCCCGCCGAGCGGCAGCGCGCGCACCGTGCCTCTGCGGCCGCGCGGCACTCCGTACAGCACGCTGTCGCGGGAGTCGGTGAACCAGGCGCGGTCGCCGAGCAGGGCGACGTCATTGATGAAGTGGCCCTCCGCCTCCGTCAGCCGGTAGGTGTGCACCAGCTGGCGGCTGCGGGTGTCCAGGACGCGTGCGACCCCGGTGTTCCCGGCGATGTAGAGCAGGCCGTCGTCGTCGATCTTCAGGCCCACCGCCACCGTGCCCGCGGCGCCCTCGTGGAAGACTTCGCCCCGGCCGGTGCGCAGGTCGGCGCGGTAGACGGCGCCGTTGGCGCGCGATCCCAGGTAGGCGTACGGCTTGTCCCCGATGGTGATGCCCTCGGGCAGGAAGCCGTCGGGGAGCGCGAACTCGGTGGGCCAGGCGGCGCCCCGCGCGCTCCGTGCGCTGTGCGGGGCGGCGGCCGTGGCGGTGCCGGTCGTCGCGGCCAGGGCGGCGACGGCGGCGCCGCCGATGATGGTGCGGCGGGACGGCTGGGAGTGATTTCGGTGACTACGGTTCATGGTTCCGGGCCTCCGTGAAGAGCGGAAGATGCGCGGAGTGAGAGTCGACCAACTCCGTTGCACAGGGTGAGCTCGGACCCAACTCGGTTGCGGGTCAGGTGAGTTGACAACGAGGTGCCATCTGCCCGAGTTCCCCGGCGCCCCGCCCGTATCTCCGCACGCCTGGAAGCGCGGCGGCCCCCGGCCCGGCTCAAACCCTTCCTACGTGACCCCATAAGCTGGCCTTATGGGGTCATAGGTCCGACCCGAGTACTAACTTAGGATTGCCTTAGTTTAGGCTTCCCCACGAGCCCCACGTCTTCGCTCGAAGGGAAACCTGATCATGTCTCGCCCTCTGCGGGTAGCTGTTGTCGGAGCCGGTCCGGCCGGCATCTACGCCGCCGACGCGCTGCTGAAATCCGCAGCTGCGGTCGAGCCCGGCGTCTCGATCGACCTCTTCGAGCGGATGCCCGCGCCGTTCGGCCTCATCCGCTACGGCGTCGCCCCCGACCACCCCCGGATCAAGGGCATCATCACGGCCCTGCACCAGGTCCTCGACAAGCCGCAGATCCGCTTCTTCGGCAACGTCGACTACCCGCGGGACATCGACCTGGACGACCTGCGCTCCTTCTACGACGCGGTGATCTTCTCCACCGGCGCGACGGCCGACCGGGCCCTCGACATCCCCGGCATCGACCTCGACGGCTCCTACGGCGCGGCGGACTTCGTCTCCTGGTACGACGGCCACCCGGACGTGCCGCGCACCTGGCCCCTGGAGGCGGAGAAGGTCGCCGTCCTCGGCGTCGGCAACGTCGCGCTGGACGTGGCGCGCATCCTGGCCAAGACCGCCGAAGAGCTGCTGCCGACCGAGATCCCGGCCAACGTCCACGAGGGCCTCAAGGCCAACAAGGCGCTCGAGGTGCACGTCTTCGGGCGCCGCGGCCCCGCGCAGGCCAAGTTCAGCCCGCTGGAGCTGCGCGAGCTCGACCACTCCCCGAACATCGAGGTCATCGTCGACCCCGAGGACATCGACTACGACGACGGCTCGATCGCGACCCGGCGCGGCAACAAGCAGGCCGACATGGTCGCCAAGACCCTGGAGAACTGGGCGATTCGCGACGTCGGCGACCGCCGGCACAAGCTCTTCCTGCACTTCTTCGAGTCGCCGACCGAGATCCTCGGCGAGGACGGCCAGGTCGTCGGCCTGCGCACCGAGCGCACTGCCCTCGACGGCACCGGCAACGTCAAGGGAACGGGCGAGTTCAAGGACTGGGACCTCGGCGCCGTCTACCGCGCCGTGGGCTACCTCTCCGACGAGCTGCCCAAGCTGCCCTGGGACGTCGCCTCCGGCACGGTGCCCGACAAGGGCGGCCGGGTCATCGAGGAGACCGGCGAGCACCTGCAGTCCACGTACGTCACCGGCTGGATCCGCCGCGGCCCCGTCGGCCTGATCGGTCACACCAAGGGCGACGCCAACGAGACGGTCGCCAGCCTCCTGGACGACCACGCCAACGCCCGTCTGCACACGCCCGCCGCCCCCGAGCCCGAGGCCGTGAACGCCTACCTCGCCGAGCAGAACGTCCGTTTCACCACCTGGGAGGGCTGGTACCGCCTGGACGCCGCGGAGAAGGCCCTCGGCGTGGCCGAGGAGCGCGAGCGCGTGAAGATCGTCGAGCGCGAGGACATGCTCAAGGCGAGCGGCGCCTAGCAGCGGATCGGCGCCGGGCAGCAGGTCCGGCGCCCCCTGCTCCTCACGTCGGACCCCGGCCGGGGCGCACCCGGTGTGCCGGCATGTACCCGGCGTGCGGTAGGCACCCGGCGTGAGGATGTACGCATGGACGTTCGTCAGCTGGAGTACTTCCTCGCCATCGTGGATCACGGTGGTTTCAACCGGGCCGCCTCGGCGCTCTACCTCTCCCAACCCTCGCTGTCCCAGGCCGTGCAGGCACTGGAGCGGGACCTGGGCAGCAGCCTGTTCCACCGGATCGGCCGCCGGGCCGTGCTGACCGAGGCGGGTTCGGCACTGATCGAACCCGCCCGCGCGGCCGTGCGCAGCCTGGAGACGGCCCGCGCCAGCGTCAGCGCGGTGCACGAACTGCGCGAGGGACGGTTGGACATCGCCGCCATGCCCTCGCAGGCGGTGGAGCCGCTGACCACGATGATCCGCGCGTTCCGCGGCCGGTATCCCGGAGTGTCGGTGAACATCCGGGCCGCCTTCACCTCGCGCGACGTCGTCGACATGGTGCGCACCGGCGCCGCCGAGCTGGGGCTCCTGGCGACGTCGGGCCCGCTGACCGGCAAGGAAGTGGTCGCCCATGCCGCCGGGGAGCAGCGTTTCGTCCTGGTCACCCCGCCCGACGGCCCCTTCCCGGCGGGTCATCCCGTCGCGTGCGAGGAACTGGCCGGGAAGCAGCTGATCGTCGGGCAGCGCGGCACCGGGATGCGCGCGTACGTCGACGGGCTGCGCGAGCGGGGCATCGACTTCGCGATCGCGGCCGAGACCGAGCACCGGGTGGCCATCCTGCCGCTGGTGCTCGCGGGGGCCGGGCTCGCCGTGGTCACCGAGTCCTGGCGCACGATGGCCGAGCGTGCCGGCGCGCTGGTGCTCGACATCGAGCCGAGGACGACGCTGCAGGTGGCTCTGGTCAGCCGCCGTGCCGAACAGGCCCCGGCCGCCCGCGCCTTCGTGACCTGCGCTCTCGCCGCCGTCGAGAGCTGAGCGAGAACTGATCCAGGGCCGGAGCGAGAATGATCCAGGGCCGGAGCGAGAGCTGATAGGGCTGCCTTATAAGGCAGATCGGCAGAGCGTCTTGGACGGCTTCATGGCCTGATTGCTGCAATCGGCACATGACCCACCACCACATCGCGCTCATCCCCGGCGACGGCATCGGCGCCGAGGTCCTGCCGCCCGCACAGCAGGTCATCGACGTCGTCGGCGCCCGCCACGGCTTCCGTGTCTCCTACACCTCGTACGACTGGTCGTGCGAGCGCTACGTCAACGAGGGCGCCATGATGCCCGAGGACGGCATCGACCAACTGCGCGACAAGGACGCCATTCTGCTCGGCGCGGTCGGCTACCCGGGCGTGCCCGACCACGTCTCCCTGTGGGGACTGCTGATCCCGATCCGGCGCAGCTTTCGCCAGTACGTCAACCTGCGCCCGATCCGCGTCTTCGAGGGCGTCGACAGCCCGCTACGAGCTGCCGCGCCCGGTGAGGTGGACTTCGTCGTCGTCCGCGAGAACGTCGAGGGCGAGTACAGCGAGATCGGTGGCCGCCTGAACCGGGGCTTCCCGGAGGAAATGGCCGTACAGGAGTCCGTGTTCACCCGCGCCGGAGTGACCCGCGTCCTCGACTACGCCTTCGAGCTGGCCGCACAGCGCGGCGGAAGGCTCACCTCGGCCACCAAGTCCAACGGCATCGTGCACACCCTGCCGTTCTGGGACGAGCTGGTCGCCGAGCGCGGCGCCGAATACCCGCAGGTGAGCTGGGACCAGGAGCACATCGACGCGCTGGCCGCCAAGTTCGTCCTCGACCCGGCCCGCTTCGACGTGGTGGTCGCCTCCAACCTCTTCGGCGACATCCTCAGCGACCTGGCCGCCGCCGTGGCCGGCTCCATCGGGATCGCCCCGGCCGCCAACCTCAACCCCGAGCGCACCCACCCTTCGATGTTCGAGCCGGTCCACGGCTCGGCCCCCGACATCGCGGGCCGGGGCATCGCCAACCCCCTCGGGGCGATCTGGTCGGCCGCCATGATGCTGGAGCACCTCGGCCACGGCGAGGCGGCCACCGACATCACCGACGCGATCGCCGCGGTGCTCGCCAAGACCGACGTGCGCACCCCGGACCTGGGCGGCAACGCCACCACGACCGAGTTCACCGAGAAGCTCGTCGAACTCCTCTGAAACTCCTTAGACGCGCGCCCGGCCAGGGGCGCGGGCCGCCCGCACGGACGCCCCGTCCCCGGCTGCATTCACGTTCCTCGACGAGGAGAAACGCCATGGCAGCAACCGAGTCCGAGACTTCCCCCGCGACCCCGGCCGCCCCGCGGCCCAAGCCCTGGTACAAACAGCTGTACTTCTGGGTCCTGACCGCGATCGTCGCCGGCATCCTCACCGGCTGGCTCTGGCCCTCCGTGGGCGTCGCCCTCGAACCCGTCGGCACCACGTTCGTCTCCGCCATCAAGATGCTCATCACGCCGATCGTGTTCCTGACGATCGTCGCCGGCATCGGCGGCGTCGACAGCCTGCGCCGCGTCGGCCGGGTCGGCCTGAAGTCACTTCTCTACTTCCAGGCGGGGACCCTGGTCGCCCTCGCCGTCGGGCTGATCGCCGTCAACCTGTTCCGGCCCGGCGCCGGGGTCCACGCCCACCCCGGCGACCTCCAGCTGTCCGGCGACGCGGCCCAGTACGTCAAGGACGGCGAGAACCAGAGCTGGTGGCACTTCCTCACCGACATCGTGCCCTCCAGCGCGGTCGGAGCGTTCGCCGAGGGCAAAATCCTCCAAGTGATCTTCTTCGCCGTCCTGTTCGGCATCGCGCTCAAGGCCGTGGGTCCCGTGGGCGCCCCGCTCGTCGACGGCATCAACCGGCTGAGCACCGTCGTCTTCAAGATCCTGCACTACATCATGCTGGCTGCTCCTGTGGGTGCCTTCGGTGCCATGGCCTACACCATCGGCAAGTACGGCATCTCGACCCTCACCAGCCTGGGCCAGCTCATCGGGCTCTTCTACGGGACCTCGCTCTTCTTCGTGGTGGTCGTCCTCGGCGGCGTTCTCGCGCTACTGAAGATCAACGTCTTCCGGCTGCTCGGTCATCTGCGCGAGGAATTCCTCATCGTCCTGGGCACCTCGTCCTCCGAGAGCGTCCTGCCGCGCGTGATGTCCAAACTCGAAGGGCTCGGCGTCCGGCGCGACATCGTCGGCCTGACGGTGCCCACCGGCTACTCCTTCAACCTCGACGGCAGCTCCATCTACCTCTCCCTGGCCGCCGTCTACATCGCCCAGGCCACCGACACACCCCTGACCATCGGGCAGCAACTCGGTCTGCTCGCCGTGATGATCCTGACCTCCAAGGGCTCCGGAGGCATCACCGGCGCCGGGTTCATCGCCCTGGCCGCCACACTGTCCACCGTCGGAACGGTCCCCGCCGCGGGCATCATGCTCATCTTCGGCATCGACAAGTTCATGTCGGAGTGCCGTGCCCTGACCAACCTGGCGGGCAACAGCGTCGCCACCCTCGTCGTCGCCCGCTGGGAAGGCGTCCTGGACACCGCACGCGTCAACCGCGTCCTGCACTCGGGAACCCCCGAGCCCGATGCGGTGCCGGAGTCCGAGCAGGTCACGGAGCAGCCGCAGAGCGCCGGCGCGCCCGCGGCCCTCGCCAGGACATGACCGTGTCAGGCGAGCAGCCTGGCGATGCCGTTGCGCTGGATCTCTGAAGTCCCGGTCAGGACGCGGAACATGCGGATCTTGCGGAACAGGAATTCGATCTCGTTGCCCCGGGTCAGGCCCTCCTTGCCGTGGATCTGGACGGCCTGGTCCAGGGTCCGGAAGGCGGACTCGGCGACGAAGAGCTTGCACATGAAGGCTTCGGCGTGCGCGTCCTCGCCCCTGTCCAGTGCCGCGAGCGCCGCGTACGTCATCGACCGGGCCGCGTAGAGCTCCGTGGCCATGTCGGCGACCTTGTGCTGGATGGCCTGCAGCGCGAGCAGCGGCGTGCCGCCCGCGACCGTGCGGTGGCGGGTGCGGTCCAGGGTCAGGTCGAGGGCGCGGCGCGTCGCGCCGATGACGGTGGGGCAGTGCAGCAGCCGGTTGGTGGTGACGCGGCCGAGTGCGATGCGCATGCCCTTGCCCTCCTCGCCCAGGAGGTTGGCGGCGGGGACGTGGCAGTCCTCCAGGACGATGTCGCTCTCGATGTGCTCGCCGGACATCGGGGTCGCGCCGTCCTCGACGCGGCAGCCGGGGCTGTCCAGGTCGACGAGGAAGGCCGAGAACCGCGGCTTCTCGCCCTCCTGCTCGCCGGTTTTGGCCATGCGGGCCACCACGATGGCGAAGTCGGCGAACGGGCCGGCCGAGGAGAACACCTTGTGGCCGGTCAGCCGGTAGCCGTCGCCGTCGCGGACGGCGGTGGTGCGCATGGAGCGCACATCGGATCCCGCGTCGGTTTCCGTGAGGGAGAAGCAGCAGGCGCGCTCGCCGCGCACCAGGGGCAGCAGATACTTGGCGAGCTGGTGGTCGGTGGCGTACTTGAGGATGTCGCCCGCGCGCAGCGGGCCGCCCATGTCGCCCAGGACGCTGTGGGCGAGGACCCGGCCGCTGGCGCCGATCTCCTCCTTGAGGGCGGCGAGCTGGGTGTAGGTCAGGTTCTGGCCGCCGTACTCCTCGGGCAGGTGGATGCCGTAGAAGCCCAGCTCGCGGCTGCGACGCCAGACGGGTTCGAGGTCGGCGCGGGTGAGGCGGCTCTCGTGGTGGAGGCCGCGCGCCCGTTCGTGGTCGGCCAGTTCGCCGTCCAGGTAGTCGCGCAGCCGGCCGACGAGGTCGGCCAGGTACGGGTCGTCGTAGGCGGGGCGCAGGGAGAAGGTCATGTCGGGTCGTTCCTCGTTCAAGGGCGGCGGGAGTGGCTGCGACGGGGGTGTACGGATCAGTTCACGCGGCGGACGGCATCGGCCCAGTACGGCTCGCGCACCGCCCTGCGGTCGAGTTTTCCGTTGCGGTTGTGGGGGAGTTCGGCGACGAAGTCCACGGAGCGGGGCTTCTTGAGGCGGTCCAGGCGCTCGGCGCAGAAGGCGATGAGCTGCTCCGCACTGATGGTGGCGCCGGATTCCGCGACGACGACGGCCTTGACGGCCTCGCCCCACGTCTCGTCCGGCACGCCGATCACACAGGCTTCCCGGACGGCGGGGTGTTCGTAGAGGGCGGATTCGACCTCGGTGCAGTAGATGTTGAACCCGCCGGAAATGATCATGTCTTTCTTGCGGTCGACGAGGAAGAGATAGCCGTCCTCGCGCATCCATGCCAGGTCACCGGTGTGCACCCACCCGTCGCGGAAGGTCTCGGCGGACAACTGCGGCTCCTGCCAGTACTCCCGTACGCAGTCGGGGCCGCGCACGATGACTTCGCCGATCTCGCGCGGGGCGCGCTCGCGGCCGCTCTCGTCGACGATCCGGATCTCGGTGTCGTAGGAGGCCCGGCCGCAGGACTGCAGCAGTTCCGGGTCCTCTTTGACGGCGCGGGCGATCTCCTCGCTGCTCAGTCCGGCGACCACACTGGTGGTCTCGCCCAGGCCGTACCCCTGGGCGACGACGGGGCCGAAGAACTCCACGGCGTCGCGCAGGCGCTGGGGCGAGATGGGCGCGCCGCCGATGCGCACGCTGGTCAGCGAGGACAGGTCCCGGGCGGCGGAGTCGGGGTGGGCAAGGACCATGTTGAGCATGGCGGGCACGAGGAATGTCGCGGTGATGCGTTCCTTCTCCACCGCCTCCACGAAGGCCTCGGGGCTCCAGGCGGGCAGGACGTGGGTCGTGGAGCCGCCGAACACCCCGGCGAGCAGGCCCATGCCGGTGGCGTGGGTGATGGGGCCGCAGGCGAGATAGCGGGTGCCGGGCCGGGGGCGGGACTCGTCGCTCATCAGCTGCTTGCGCATGTTCGCGAGCCGGTTGCCGACCGTCTGCACGGCGGCCTTGAGGGCGCCGGTGGAGCCGGAGGTGAAATTCAGGACGCAGGGGGCGTGTTCGTCGAGGTCGACGGCGATCGGTTCCCCGCCGCCCTCGGCCAGGAGCGTCTCGTAGGCAATCACCCCCGCATCCCCTTCTGATGTGCCGTCGAGCGGGACCGACAGGCAGTCCGTGCCGGCCTCGGCGATCGCGGCGAGGGCGTCCTCGCGGTGGGCCGCGTCGTAGACGAGAGCGCGCACGGGGGCGTAGCGCAGGATGTGCGCCATCTCCCCGCGGCCCAGGCGGGCGTTGACCGGAGCGCGCATCAACCCCGCCTTGTACAGGGCGAACTCGACCTCCACCAGCTCGCCCCGGTTCCAGGCGAGCGAGGCCACCGCGTCGCCGGGACGCAGGCCGCGGGCGATCAGCGCGGAGGCCAGCCGGTTGGTCGTGGTGTCGAGCCGGTCGTAGGTCCACGAGCGGTCCCCGCAGACGAGGGCCGTCGCCTGCGGCCAGTAGCGGGCGCTGCGGGTCAGATAGGTGCCGAGATTCATCGCGGTTCTCCGGAGCAGTGCAGGGGATGTGTGGCGCGAAGCATGAAAATAAACAAGCTGCTCAATAACAGACAGCTTGTTCAGTAACCTCTGGACTGTCAAGAGTCTTCTAGACTGGGGCCGCATTCACGACTGCGGGCGAGGAGGGCCGACATGGCCGAGGACAGGCGGACACGACGCTCACGGCGGGCTCTCGGCTCGGCGTTGGTGGAACTGGTCCTCGAGCGGGGCTTCACCGCGCTGACGGTGGAAGACATCACCGAACGCGCCGACGTGGCCCGCGCGACCTTCTACGCGCACTTCAAGGACAAGGAAGGCCTGTTCGCGCGCGTGACGTCCGACCTGCTCGACGAGCTCGCCGAGCGACTGCGCCCGGCCATGGCCGACAGCGCCGTCGGTTTCACCGGCAAGCCGGTCCTGGAGATGCTGCGCCACGCCCGCGACGAGCGCGACCTGTACCGCATCGTGCTGCGCGGCGAGGGCGACGGCAAGCCGCTGCAGATGTTCGTGGACAACTGCGCACGGGTCACCGCCGAGGAGTTCCGCGCCCGCGCCGATCGCAACGGAGTCGAACCGCGCATGGACGCCGACCTCCTGGCCCGCGTCTGGGTGGGCGAGCAGATCGCCGTACTGCGCTGGTGGGTCGAGCAGGAGACACCGCCGATGCCTCCCGAAGAGGTCGTACGCCAGCTGCTCGACCTGGCCCTGCGCGGCCGCTACTGGGCCAGCGGCTTCGACGCGCCGGCCTGAGCGGGCGCATCGGGGGTGAGGCCGAGCCGCAGCGCGTCCCGCTCCGGACGTATGCACAGCAGTGCGGTCAGCCCGCTCAGGAGCATGACCGCCGCCGAGAGCAGGAACGATCCGGTGTAGCCCGCGCTCTGCGAGTCCGCGGTGTCGAGCAGATGACCCGTGAGATACGGGGCGATCAGGCCCGGCAGCGTCCCCGTCGCGGCGACGATCCCGAAGAGCGCTCCGCGCTGCTGGGTGGGCACGACGGCGGCCGTCGTCATGTAGTGCAGCGGGAAGACGATGGCGTTGCCGCCGAACGCCACCGCGATCAGCAGGACTTGGGGCCAGCCGTCCCCCACGAAGGAGAAGCTCGCCATGGCAAGGCCGGCGACGAGGACCGCGATTCCCTGCGGCGCTCCGTTCGCCCAGCGGCTGGACACGCCCCTGCGGCGCAGCGCATCGGCGAACGGCGAGACCGCCAGGAGCAGCACGAAGCTGAAGGCGGAGATGCCGCTGATGACCGTCGCCGCGCCGCCCGGTGTCATGTCGAGCTGGGTCCTGAAGTACGCGGGCAGCCATGCGTGGCTGATGGCCAGGGCCCATGAGGCGCCGAATGCACTCGCGATGCTGCCGATGACCGTGCCGTTCAGCAGGAGCTTTCGGTAGGGCAGGCGGGGTTCGCGCGACTGCTGCGGCCCGCTCGCGCCGGAACTGGCGGGGCGCGCCTGACCGTAGGGGCCGTCGTGTCCGACCCGCCACCAGATGAGGCTCCACATCAGGCTGACCGCCGCGAGTGCCGCGAAGGCCGAGCGCCAGCCGAAGGCCGTGATGAGCCAGGTGACGACGGGTGCCGCGATCAGCGTGCCCAGGGCGGCGCCGCTGATCTGCAGTGCCGACGGCAGGCCGCGCCGGTCGAAGGGGAACCACTTGTAGAGCGCGTGCATGGACATCGAGGCGGCAGGGCCCTCGGCCGCGCCGAGCAGCACCCGCCCCGCGATCAGCGTCGGGACCGCCGCCACGATCAGCACCGGCAGCTGGGCCACCGCCCACAGCAGGGACATGGTGAAGAGCAGTGCCCGGCTGGAGATGCGTGACGAGACGAAACCGACGACAAGGCCCGAGAGGCTGAACAGGATCGAGAACGAGCTGGAGATCATGCCGTACGTGCTGTTGCTGATGTCCAGCTCGTCCATGATCGGCACGGCCGCGAGCCCCAGAACGGACTTGTCGGCGTAGTTGATCAGCATGAACGCGACGATCATCGCGGTGATCAGCCAGGCGCGCCGCCGGTCGAATGCGGGTGGGGCTGCGGTGTCTTCGAGGGTCATGGACGTGGTGTGCGGGGTGGCCATGAGGACTCCTGCGGTCGGGGGAGCAGGGGCGAGTGCGGTTGCGGCGCAGAGTACTGAACAGTTTGTATGTTAACGATTAGAGTGAAGTGAATCTATGGCTTGATGATGCCGAGCTGCTGCCGACCTGAGGCCGCTGATGGGAGCAACCCATGACTGAATCCGTGACCGAATCCATGGCTGAATCCGTGACCGAATCCGTGACGGGCCGCACGACGACCGGACCCGCGACGACTGGACCCACGACCGAGACGGCGCCGCTGAGCGACCTCATATGGGCCCGCGGATACACCGACCCCGCGTGGGTCCGGCGCTACACGGCCGCGGGCCGCGAGATCTCGCCCACCCGGCGGGTGTGGCGGGGCCCGGCGCCCGCCCGCGACCTGCCCGCCGACCCGCACGACCTGGACTCCCTGGAGATCACCGCTCCGGACGGGGCCACGCTCAAACTGCCGGAGGTGTTCGCCGCCGCGCAGACCGACGCCGTCGTGGTCCTGCACCGCGGATCCCTCGTCCACGAGCGCTACTTCCACGGAACCCAGCCGCACAACCCGCACTTCAACGCCTCGGCGGCCAAGTCCTACACCGGTCTCGTGGCAGCGATGCTCGCGCACGAAGGACTCCTGGACCGCACGGCCCTGACCTCGCACTACGTCCCCGAGCTGGCGGGAACGGCGTTCGGGGACGCCAGGGTCGACGACCTGCTGCACATGGGCACGCAGATGAGCTATGCGGGCCGGCGCTTCGACAAGGCCATCGAGGCGCAGCGCTACTTCGCCGTCGTGGGGCCCCAGTTGCGGCCCTACGGCTACAGCGGGCCCACCAGCATCCGCGAACACCTGGCCACCGCACGGGCCACCGGCGCGCCGGGCACCGAGTTCCGCTACGAGAACGGCAACGTCGAAGCCCTCGCCGAGGTCCTGCGCCGCATCACCGGCATCACCACCTCCGCCCTGCTCAGCGAGCTGATCTGGTCCCATCTGGGCGCGGAGGAGGACGCCTACTACACCCTCGACGGCGAAGGCATCGAAGCCGCGTGCGGCGGATTCAGCGCCACGGCCCGCGACGTGGCCAGGCTCGGCGAGATGCTCCGCCGCGGGGGAACGGTCGGGGAGCGGCAGATCGTGCCGGAGGCCGTGGCCACCACCATCACGAGCGGGGTCCCCGACGGCTACCCCCGGCGCGTCCGATTCCCGGCCGCGCCCCCCGACTCGCCCGCCACGCTCTCGTACCACGACCTGTGGTGGATCCCGAACGACCCCTACGACTCCTACATGGCCAGCGGAATCCACGGCCAGCGCCTGTTCGTCTCACCCGGACTCGATCTGGTCGTCGTCCACTTCGCCTCCCAGGTCATGTCGCCCGCGGTGCCACCGGCCCCGCTCGTCCGGGCCTTCCTCCAGATCGGCACCCGCCTCGCCGGCCGGAACTGACCGAGAACCCCTCGGAAACCAGACCCGGGAACCCCTCGGGAACCAGAAGAGACCCGCAGCCGACCCTTGGTGAGCAAGTCCCGTACGCACACGGCCCGCGCAGCCGCGGCGTGCGGGCCGGAACAGCCCACTGGATCGAGGTCGCGGCAGCATGCACTGGTACGAGGACGACGGATTCTGGTCCGACTTCTCCGAGACGATGTTCTCCGAGCGGCGGCGGGCGGAGACGGCGGACATAGTCGCCGGTTCGCCGCTGCTCGTGTTCCCGGCGGGAAGCCGCGTCCTCGACCTGTGCTGCGGGCCCGGCCTCTACCTCGTGCCGCTGGCGCGCCGCGGCTACCAGGTCACGGGGGTGGACCTCAGCGCGGAACTCCTGAAGCGGGCGCAGGCCGTGTGCGAGGACGCCGCGGCCGACGTCCGCCTGGTGCGGGCGGACATGCTCACCCACGTCGAGCCGGACTCGTACGACGTGGTGCTCAACGTCTTCACCTCCTTCGGCTACTTCGACGACCCGCGGGACAACTTCCGAGTGCTGCGCAACGCCCGTGAATCGCTGGTGCCGGGCGGGCAGTTGCTCATCGACGTGATGGGCAAAGAGGTCCTCGCCGGCTGGATCGGCCGCCCTCAGATCGTCGAACTCGACGGCGCCTACGTGGTGCAGCGCGACACCGTCCTGGACAGCTGGACGCGGCTGCGCACCGACTGGACGCTCGTGCGCGACGGCATCGCACGCGAGGCCTCCCTCACCTCCTTCCTCTACAGCGCGGCCGAACTGCGCCGCCTCTTCGAGGACGCCGGGTTCACGGATGTCGAGTGCTTCGGCGGCTTCGACGGTGAGCCCTACGACCACCACTCCAAGCGCCTGATCGTGCGCGGGACCAAGCCCGGTCGGTGACCGGGGCAGTTCGTGCATCTCCCTGTCGATCGACGGGAACTCGGCGGCGCCACCCGCCGACTACTGGAGCGTGCCGCGCCGCGCAGGAGCGGCCCTGCCGCTGCGAACTGCCCGACGGGCGAAGGGACTTCATGACCGAGGCCACATCAAGGACCGCCGCCCCTCCGCAGGCGGCCCCGCACGAGCCGACGGCAAGACAGGAGGGCAAGGCGGGCCGCGGTCGGCTCGTGACCACGCTGACGGTGCTCTCCGTGACCCTGGTGATCTCCGTTCTGGCCGGGATCGCCCTCGGCCCGACCGTCGTACCGCTAGGGGACGTCGTACGGTTCCTGACCGCCGCCCTCACCGGCGGCAGCATCGGCGCCGACGAGGTCAGCGGATACTCCATCGTCTGGCACGTGCGCACCCCGCGGGTGCTGCTCGCCGCCGTGGTCGGAGCGGGGCTCGCGGTCGTGGGCGTCGCCATCCAGGCCCTGGTGCGCAACGCCCTCGCGGACCCCTTCGTCCTCGGCATCTCCTCCGGCGCGTCCGTCGGGGCCACCGCCGTCGTGGTGTTCGGGGTCTTCGCCGGCCTGGGCGTCTACGCCCTGTCCGCCGCCGCCTTCCTCGGAGCGCTCGGCGCCACCGTGCTCGTGTACCTGGCGGCGCGCGGGCCGCTGGGCCTGACGCCGCTGCGGCTCGTGCTCACCGGAGTCGCGCTGGCGTACGGGTTCCAGGCCTTGATGAGCGTGCTCGTCTTCCTCTCGCCGAACGGCCAGGCCGCGCGCACGGTGCTGTTCTGGCTCCTTGGCAGTCTCGGCTCGGCGTCCTGGCAGTCGCTGCCCCTGGCGGCCGGAGCCGTCCTGGTCACGGTCGTGGTGCTGCTGCGCCAGAGCCGCTCCCTGGACGTCCTGTCGCTGGGGGACGAGACCGCGGCCAGCCTGGGCGTGGACGCGGAAGCCCTGCGGCGCAGACTGTTCCTCCTCACGGCGGCCGTCACCGGCCTGATCGTCGCGGTCAGCGGTGCGATCGGCTTCGTCGGGCTCGTCCTGCCGCATGTCGTGCGCATCCTCGTCGGCTCGACGCACCGCCGCGTCCTTGCCGTCGCGCCGCTCGCCGGAGCCTGCTTCCTGGTCTGGGTCGACCTCGTCGCCCGTACCGCCTTCGCCCCCGAGGAACTGCCCCTCGGGGTCATCACCGCCCTGATCGGCGTACCGGTGTTCATCGTGCTGATGCGCCGCCGCGGCTATCTGTTCGGAGGGCGCTAATGACCCTCGTACTCAGGGAGTTGTCCGTCGAGACGGCGGGGCGCGCCCTCGTCGACCGGCTGAGCATCGAGGTGGACGCCGGGCGGATCGTCGGGCTCGTCGGACCCAACGGCAGCGGCAAGTCCACCGCCCTGCGCTGCGTCTACCGCGCGCTGAAGCCGACCTCCGGCGCCGTGCTCCTGGACGGCGCCGACCTGACGTCGCTCAAGCTGCGCGACAGCGCCCGCTCCATCGCCGCGCTCACCCAGGAGAGCCACACCGAGCTCGACTTCACCGTCGAGGAGGTCGTGGCGCTGGGCCGCGCCCCGCACGCCCGCGGCAACCAGCCGCTGACCGCGCGCGAACGCGCCCTGTGCGGGCAGGCGATGGACCGTCTGGACGTCACCCACCTCGCGGACCGCAGCGTGCTCACCCTCTCCGGCGGCGAGCGCCAGCGCGTGCTCGTGGCGCGCGCCCTGGTCCAGGAACCCCGCGTCCTGGTCCTCGACGAGCCCACCAACCACCTGGACATCCGCCACCAGGTCGAGCTCCTGTCCTTCCTGCGCGGATCGGGCCTGACCGTGCTCACCGCCCTGCACGACCTCAATCTGGCGGCTGCCGCCTGCGACAGCATCGCCGTCCTCAGCTCCGGCTCGCTGGTCGCCACGGGCAGCCCGGCCGAGGTCCTGAACCCCGAGCTGATCCGCAAGGTGTTCGGCGTCGACGCCACCGTCGTGCACCACCCGCGCACCGGGACACCCCAACTCGTCTACGACCTCGCCCCCACCGGCGCCCCGGCCCCCGCCGCCGCCCGATCAGAAGGATTCCGCCCATGACCCGACCACCGCTGCCCCGCGCCCTGGCGGCCGCCGTACTCCTGACGACCGGACTCCTGGCCACCGGCTGCGGCGCCGAGGTCGAGCCGGCGGCGAAGAACAAGACCACGACCGTCACCGTCTCCAACTGCGGCAAGGACGTCACCTACACCCGCCCGAAGCGACCGGTGGCCTACGACGTCAGCGGCGCCGAGAAGATGTTCTCCCTCGGCCTCGCCGACCGGATGCGCGGCTACGTCATGAACAAGCTCGGCGATCCCTCCATCAAGGGCTCGCCCTGGCGCAAGGACTACGCCGACGTGGAGCGCCTGGGCACCGAGCGCATCACCCGGGAGATCGTCGTCGACGCCAAGGCCGACTTCGTCTTCGCCGGGTGGAACTCCGGCTTCAGCGAGGAGCGCGGCATCACGCCCGCCCTCCTGGAGAAGGTCGGCTCCGCCAGCTACCTGCATACCGAGACGTGCTGGGACTACGGCGACAAGAGCGTCGACGTCACACCCCTGGAGGCGCTCTACACGGACCTGGACAACCTGGGCCGGATCTTCGGCGTGGAGAAGCGGGCCGACAAAGTCGTCACCGACCTCAAGGGGCGTGTCACCGCCCTGAAGAAGACCTGGCCCCAGAAGGGCGACCCGGCCAAGGTCTTCGTCTACGACTCGGGCACCGACCAGCCCTTCACCGCCGGACGCCACGCCGCACCCAACGACATCATCAGGGCCGCCGGCGCCACCAACGTCTTCGACGACCTCGACAAGGGCTGGACCACCGTGGGCTGGGAGCCCGTGATCAAGGCGAAACCCGAGGTCATCGTCATCATCGACTACGCAGACCAGCCCGCCAAGGACAAGATCGCCTACCTGAAGTCGCTGTCCAGCCTGAAGTCGGTCCCGGCCGTCAAGGAGAACCGCTTCTTCGTGATGTCCTACGGCGACGCGGTCAGCGGCCCGCGCAACGTCAAGGGCGCCGAGCGCCTGGGCGGCTACCTCCGGTCGGTCGGGCGGTGACCCCCTTGCGCACGGCGGCAGCCCCCGCGGCCACCGTCCACGGACACATCACCGACGCCATGAAAGCCCCCGACCTGCTGCGGCTATCGGACAACGTCGTCCTCGCGCGCTTCGAGACGATGAAGGTGTACGCCGCGCTCGGCGCGGTCCGCACTCTGCTGGAGCGCGGCACCGTCCGGCCGGGCCAGACCCTCGTCGACAGTTCCAGCGGCATCTACGCCCTTGCCCTCGCCATGGCCTGCCACCGCTACGGGCTCGGCTGCCACATCATCGCCTCCACGACCGTCGACGCCGCGATGCGCGCCCAGTTGGAGATCCTCGGCGCCACGGTGGACCAGATGCCGCCCTCGGACAGCCTGCGGCTGGACCAGGAGCGGCGGGTGCGCCGCGTCCGCCAACTGCTCGTCGAGCGCAGCGATCTGCACTGGATGCGCCAGTACCACGACGGCGTCCACTACGCGGGCTACCAGGAGTTCGCGGACCTGGTCGACACCGCGCTGCCCGACACCCCGCTGACCGTGGTCGGGGCGGTCGGCACCGGCGCTTCCACGGGCGGTCTCGTCCAACCGCTGCGCCGACGCGGCCGGGACATACGCCTGCTGGGCCTGCAGCCTTTCGGCAGCGTCACCTTCGGCAGCGAGGGCTTCAGCGACCCCGAGGCGATCATCGCCGGGATCGGCAGCTCGATCCCCTTCGACAACGTCCGCCACGACCTGTACGACACCCTGCACTGGGTCGACTTCCGCCACGCCATGGCCGGAGCCGTCGATCTGCTGCGCGCCCACGCGGTGTTCGCGGGCCTGTCCACCGGGGCGGCCCACCTCGTGACGGCCTGGGAAGCGGCCCGCAACCCCGACCGGATGCACCTGGTGATCGGGGCGGACACGGGGCACCGCTACACCGAGCGGGTCTTCGCCCGCCACCAGGAGGCGCTCGATCCGCGCACCCTCAAACCCCACCAGATCACGGACCTGGCCGACCTCGCCCTGCCGTGGTCGGCGATGGAGTGGAACCGGCGCAGTTACGACGTACGCGCCAGGACCTCCGCGCCCGCTGTACGCATGGACACGCACGACAAGGAGGGGAAGGCATCGTGACCATCGCCGCCCTGGAAGCACTCACCTTCGGCCTGGGACGCCTGGTGGAAGCGGCCGACGCCGCCGGGCACCGGCTGTGCCTGCTCACCGGCAACCGGTCCGTCTACCGGCACGAGCTGGCGGGCCTGGCGCCGGGAGCACTCGACATCGTCGACGTCGACACCCGTGATCCGGCCGCGTCCGCCGCGGCCCTGGCCGCCGTCCCCGGCCTGAAGGGGCTCATCAACTCCACCGACACTTGGAGCGTGCCGGGCGCTGACCTGGCCGCCGCACTCGGCCTGCCGGGACCCGACCCGGCCGCCGTGCGAGTCCTGCGCGACAAGAGCCGGGTGCGCAACCTCCTGCACGAACAGCACCTGAGCCGCGGCCCCGCCCTGACGATCCCGGCCGACCCCGCGGCAGCCGACGAGGTGCTCCGGCGGATCGGCCTGCCTGCGGTCCTCAAGGACTCCGCGGGCACCTCGTCGCGCAATGTCTGGCTGGTCCGCGACGAGCGACAACTGCACGCGGCTCTCCGCGAAGCCGCTCAACGCCCCTTCTCCGGGGTCCTGTTCGCCGAGCCCTTCTTCGCCGGGCCCGTCTACAGCGCCGAGACCCTGAGCTGGGCGGGGGAGACGAAGCTCTTGGGCGTGCTCAGCCGTCAGATGTCTCCCGAACCGTCCGTCCGCGAGGAGGCCGCCGCCTTCCCCGTCGCCCTGCCGGAGGCGGAATTCGCCCGGCTCCAGGACTGGGCGGGGCGCGTCCTTAAGACCGCGGGTCACACGGAGGGCTTCGCGCACGTCGAGCTGGTCCTCACCGCCGAAGGACCGGAGCTCGTCGAGATCAACCGGCGCATCGGCGGAGCGCTCGTCGGCGAGGCTCTGTGCCGCGCCCTGCGCACCAACGTGTACGACGCGATGATCGCCGTGGCGCTCGGCCTGCGCCCCGCCCTGCTCGACGCACCCTCCGCCGCGGGCCCCGCCTCGGGATTCGTCCTGGTCTACCCCGACCGGCCGGGCACCCTCACCGGGTGGACCGGAGTGGAGGGCCTGGCCGCCTTCCCCGGCGCACCCGAGTGGTATCCCACCGCGGCCCCCGGCGATCGCCTGGAGCACGTGAGCGACCAGCGCGGCTGCACCGGCATCGTCCTGACCGAGGGGGCCACCGCGGAACTGGCCCTGCACCGTGCGCTCAGCGCCGCCGGGAGCATACGGCCGCTCATTGCGCCCCGGTGACGCTGCCGGTCACGCCGCGCGGGCGTCTGCGGTCCGGCCTCGCGCGGCTCACCGGGCCGCAACGGTTCCTGCTCGCCGGGTCGTTCCTGATACCGCTGGGCAGCTTCGCCGTCCTGCCCTTCATGTCGGTGCTGCTCCACGAGCGGCTCGGCATGGGGCTCGGCGCGGTCGGCGTCGTGCTTGCCGTCGCCTCCCTGGTGCAGTTCTCCGGCGGTGTGGTGGGCGGTGCGGTCGCCGAGCGCATCGGGCTGCGGCGCACGATGCTGCTCGCGCTGGTGATCCGTACGGCCGGGTTCGGCTGTTTCCTGCCGGGCCTGCGCCATCCGGCCGCCGCGGTCTTCGCGCTCTTCCTGGTCTCCGCGGGCGCCGCGCTCTATCTGCCCGCCAACAAGGCCTACTTGATCCACCAGGTGGACGAGGAGCAGCGCCCGCTGCTGCTGTCGGCGAGCAGCTCCGCGCTGAACGCGGGCATCGCCCTGGGCCCGCTGGCGGCGGCGCCCTTCGTCCTCAGCGCATCGGCCGGACTGTTCACCGCGGTCACAGCGCTGTTCGCGGCGATCACCGTGGGCCATGTGCTGCTGCCCGGGGAGAACCCCGGCCACGGGGCGGTCACCGGGGCCGGACAAGTCCAACCACCGTGCCGCGAAAGGGCGTTCACCGGCCTGGCCGTACTGCCCTTTGCGACCACCGTGCTGAGCCTGTACGTCTTCATGTTCTTCCAGCACTACCTCGCCCTGTACGCGGTGCCCCGCACCTCGACGACGTACTACGGCCTGGTTCTCGCGCTCTACGCCCTGCTGCTCGTGATCGCGCAGCCCCTTCTCTCGGACCGGATCGCGCGCCTGCCCTACGCCCGGGCCCTGTGGCTGGGGTTCGGTGCGATGGCCGCGGGCATGGCCACGCTCGCCGTCGGCAACCATGTCGCGATCCTGGCCGGCGCCCTGTTCGTGTGCCTCGGCGAGATCGTGCTGTTCCTCAAGAACGACCTCGAAGCCCTGGCGCGGTCGCCCCGGGCCCCGGCGGTCGTCTTCGGCCACCAGCGGCTGGCGGCCGGAATCGGCGCCTTCGTCAGCGGAGTTGCCGGAGGCGAGGGCTATCAGCTGGCCGAACGCAGCGGCGGCGCGGGCCTGTTCTGGGTCGCGGTGGCCGCGCAGTGCGCGCTGCTGCCGCTCGTCATCAGTCGCTGGTCCGGGGGCAGGGGTGACCCGGGAATCACAGGCCCAGGTCGCTGAGGCCCGGGTGCTCGTCGGGGCGGCGGCCGAGCGGCCAGTGGTACTTGCGGTCGGACTCCTGGATGGGCAGGTCGTTGATGCAGGCGTGCCGCACGCGCATCAGGCCGTCGTCGTCGAACTCCCAGTTCTCGTTGCCGTACGAGCGGTACCAGTGGCCGGAGTCGTCGTGCCATTCGTAGGCGAAGCGCACAGCGATGCGGTTGCCGTCGTGTGCCCACAACTCCTTGATGAGGCGGTAGTCGAGCTCCCGGTCCCACTTGCGGGACAGGAAGGCGACGATGGCGTCGCGGCCGGTCACGAACTCGGCGCGGTTTCGCCAGCGGGAGTCCTTGGTGTAGGCGAGGGCCACCTTTTCGGGGTCGCGGCTGTTCCAGCCGTCCTCGGCCAGGCGGACCTTCTCGGCCGCGGTCTCGCGGGTGAACGGCGGAACGGGGGGTCGAGCAGACACGGCGCTCTCCTGGAGGTCGAGGGCGATGCGGTGGAGAACGTCCGTTCTCCACTCGGGTCGCTCACGATAGGAGAACGTGCGTTCTCGCGCAAGGGTGCGACCGTGCCCGGCCGCACAGGGGAGCCGGGCCGCGTAGTAAGGTCGGAGAACGACCGTTCTCACTTGTCTGGAGCCCTCATGGACCGCGCCGAAGCGGAAGTCAGACTCCTCGACGCCGCCGAGGAGCTCTTCTACGAGCGCGGCATCCAGGCCGTGGGCATGGACCAGGTCCGCGCCGCCTCGGGCGTCTCGCTCAAGCGGCTGTACCAGCTCTACCCCTCGAAATCGGAGCTGGTCCTCGCCTGCCTGGAGCGCCGCGACCGCCGCTGGCGGACCCGGCTCGCCGAGTACGCGCAGAGCAGGCCGGACGGGGTCGAGCGCGTCCTCGCGGTCTACGACTGGCTCTACGAGTGGTTCTCCGAGCCGGACTTCCGGGGCTGCGCCTTCATCAACTCCTTCGGCGAACTCGGAGCCGTGGAACCGGCGGTGGCCGAGGCCGTCCGGGCGCACAAGGCCGCCTTCCATGACTACATGGCCGCACTTGTGGCCGCCGCGGGCCGATCCGGGCAGACTGTCGGCCCGTTGGTCCTGCTCGCGGAGGGGGCCATGACCACGGCCGCGATATCAGGGTCACCCCAAGCGGCGCGCCAGGCCCGCCTTGGCGCGGCCCAGTTGCTGGCCGCGCGGTAACCGCCGGCCGCTCGACAGGAAGAAGGCTGATGGCCAAGACGTATCGCATCGGTTTCGGCACGCGTCTGATCAACGGCGTGTTCGCGACGATGACCCGGTTCGGGATCGGCAAGGGCTACCGGTACATCCTGACCGTGCCCGGCAGGAAGTCGGGCCGCCTGTACTCCACCCCCGTCGACGTCATGTCGGCCGGCGGCGAGCGCTGGGTGGTCGGCGCCTACGGGGTGAGCAACTGGGTGCGCAACGCCCGCGCGGCCGGGCAGATCGACCTCAGCCGGGGCGGCAGGTCCGAGACCGTGCGCGTGGTCGAGCTCGGTTCCGAGGAGAGCGTGCCCGTCCTGCGCCAGTACTGGCGCGAAGTGCCCGTCACCCGCGCCTACTTCGACGTGACGGGCGACTCGACGGACGAGGAGTTCGCCGCCGAGTCGCCGCGCCATCCGGTGTTCCGCCTGGCCTAGCCTCAGCCCGCCTCGGCCCCGGTGTGCAGGGCCAGGGCGCCGTGCGCGGGCACGGTCGTCTCGATTTTCCCGTCGTCCCCGACGGTGACCGTGTTGCCTTCGCAGCTGTCGGGGGAGGCCTTGGCGACATTGCAGTAGGTGCCGCCGGGCAGGGAGGTCGCGAACGTCTGGGCCAGCTCGCCGTCGCCGTTGTTGAGGGCGACGAAGCCCTTGTCGCCGCGGCCGAAGGCCAGGGCGCTGCCGCCGTTGTCCCACCAGTCGGTCAGCTCGGCGGCGCCCACCTCGTTGCGGAAGCCGACCAGACCGGTGACGGCCTGCTGGGTGTGCGTGTCCGTCCAGCCGTCGCCGCCGCTGGGCGGGCCCGCGTCCTTGTCGGTCCACTCGTAGCCGGAGTACACGTTCGGGGAGCCGTAGGGCGAGGCGAGCATGAAGACGTTGGCCAGGGCGTAGGCCGTGCCGTCCTTGTAGGTGAGCGTCGAGCCGTTGCGCTCGGTGTCCCAGTTGTCGACGAAGGTGCGGGCCGACGCGCTGCCCAGCTTGCCGTCGGCGACCGACTTCAGCTGCGCGATGTCGCCGCCCTGGAAGGCGCTCTTGAGGTGCCCGCCGTAGCGGAACTCGTCGACGTCCCCGACGCCCGTGTACTCGTCGGGCTGGACGGCCTCGCCGCCGCCGTGGATGACCTCCGAGACCCAGAATCCGGGGTCGCTCATCTTGCCCTTGATGGCCGCGACGTCGTCGGCCGACATGTGCTTGGCGGCGTCGATGCGGAAGCCGTCCACGCCCAGGGAGCGCAGGTCGTCGAGGTAGGCGGCGATGGTGGTGCGCACCGCGTCGCTGCCGGTGTCGAGGTCGGCCAGGCCCACCAGTTCGCAGTTCTGGACGTTGTCACGGCTGGTGTAGTCGTTGATGCTGGTGCGGCAGGTGTGGAAGTCGGCGTCCTGGAAGTAGCCGGGGTAGTCGTACTTGCCGTACTGCGTGCCGCCGGTGCCTGTCCCCGGACCGGCCGCCATGTGGTTGATGACGGCGTCCGCGATCACCTTGACGCCCGCCTGGTGGCAGGCGTCGACCATGCTCTTGAACGCGGCGCGGTCGCCGAGACGGCCCGCGATCTTGTAGCTGACGGGCTGGTACGAGGTCCACCACTGGTCGCCCTGGATGTGCTCGGAAGCCGGCGACACCTGGACGTAGCCGTAGCCCGCCGGGCCGAGCTGGTCGCCGCAGGCCTTGCCGACATCCGCGTAAGGCCGCTCGAACATGGTGGCCGTGACGGTCTTCTCGCCGGGCGGTGTCGCCTGCGACTGGGTGGGGGCGAACGTCGCGAGACCGGCCGCGGCCAGGACCCCGGCCGATGTCGCGCCGATGAGGCGGGAACGGTGCTGCATGGTGCGGCTCCTTCGGGACCGGGCACAGCTGTGCCCAAGAAGGGCAGCGGCTCGTGGGGGAGGCTGCCGTGGGGGGATTCCGCCTCGGAGCCTGCCGTCCGCGCATGTACGCGTCAATGCTTTCTGCAAGATATTTCAACTACCTGTGCCGGGAGTGGCTTTGGCGGCCGGTGCGGCGGGCGAGTTCCGTGGATTCGGTGCCCGAAGGGTGTACCTAGGCGGCGCGACCTGCACGGGAGTCTTGCTGCAAGAACTTGCGCGGATTCGGTTCTTACTCGGGGGTAGGCTCGGCGGCCCGCTTGTTATACCGTCTGTCTAACAAGCGGGCCGCGGCGCGTCGCGGGACGGCGCCCCGATCCGTTGCCTGAGCGAACAAGAGAACGTACGCATCAGAGTCAAGGAGCCGCAGCATGGCAAGCAGCACTGTTCGGCCGGCATCGCATGATCACCCCGAAGAAGACGACGTGGCCCGGCGGTTGCTCGACTCGGCCGCCGAGCTGGCCTACGACCCGGCCACCGAAGTGGACTGGGAAACCCCCCTCGACAAGGACTTCCACGGCGCGAGCCCGGAGTGGTGCTCCCTGTACGGCACCGCGTACTGGCAGGAGCTCACCGAAGCCCAGCGCAAGGAGCTGACCCGGCAGGAAGCCGCGTCGGTGGCCAGCACGGGCATCTGGTTCGAGATGATCCTCCAGCAAATGGTGCTCCGCGACGTCTACATGAAGGACCCCGCCAGCGACGAAGTGCAGTGGGCGCTCACGGAGATAGCCGAGGAGTGCCGGCACTCCATCATGTTCGCCCGCGGCGCCCGGAAGCTGGGCGCGCCCGCCTACCGGCCCAAGCGGTTCGCGATGGAGCTGGGCCGGGCGTTCAAGACGGTGGCCTTCGGCGAGGCGGCCTACGCCGCGATCCTCGTGGCCGAGGAGGTCCTGGACGTCATGCAGCGCGACTGGATGCGCGACGAGCGCGTCGTCCCCTTCGTCCGCACGATCAACAACATCCACGTCGTCGAGGAATCGCGGCACATGAAGTTCGCCCGCGACCAGACGACCAAGCGCCTCTCCGGGGCGGGCCCGGTGCGCCGCCAGATCAACGCTTTCGTCGTCGCCATCGCGTCGTACTACATCGTCACCAGCATGGTGAACGACAAGGTGTACGCGAACGCCGGGCTCGACGAGAAGCGTGCCCTCGCCGAGGCGAAGAACAACGAGCACCACAAGTCCATGATGCGCTCCAGCTGCGCGGGCCTCATGGAGTTCCTGGCCTCATCGCGCCTGCTCACCAAGCCGGCCCTGGCCTTCTACAAGCGCGCCAACCTCATCTGACGCATACACCTCATCCGATCCCAGCAGCGCCGAGCAGTTCCGTTGTGAGTTGATCCCAGCCGATCGAGCTGAGAACCAGCCGATCCGAGCCGAGCGAGTCGAGCCGACGACATGACCTCCTACGCCATCACCCAGACCTGCTGCAACGACGCCACATGCGTGGCCGTGTGCCCGGTCAACTGCATCCACCCGACGCCGCAGGAAAGGGCGTTCGGCAGCACGGAGATGCTGCACATCGACCCGGCGACCTGCATAGGCTGCGGCGCCTGCGCCGACGCCTGCCCGGTCGAGGCGATCTTCCCGGTGGACAGCCTGCCCGTCGCCCAGCAGGAGTACGCGGAGATCAACGCGGCGTACTTCGGCGACCAGGAGCCCGAACCGGCCCCGGACGGACCGAACTTCCACGCCTGGGACAAGCCGTCCTTCCCGCGGGTCCTGCCCTCGGACTTCGCACCGCTGAAGGTCGCCGTCGTCGGCACCGGGCCCGCCGGAATGTACGCGGTCCAGGACCTGCTCCTGCACACCAGCGCCGAAGTGACCCTGATCGACCGGTTGCCGGAGACCGGCGGCCTCGTACGCTTCGGTGTGGCACCTGACCACCCCGCCACCAAGAAGGTCGGCGACACCTTCACGCGCTTCCACACCCACCCGCGGGTGCGCATGCACCTCGGGCTCGATGTGGGCGCCGACGTCACCGCGCAGGAACTGGCCGCACACCACGACGCGGTCATCTACGCCGTGGGCGCCTCGGCCGACCGCACGCTGTCCGTGCCGGGCGAGGAACTGCCGGGCAGCATCTCCGCGAGGGCCTTCGTCGCCTGGTACAACGGCCACCCCGAGGAGGCCCCGGACGCGATCGACCTGTCCGCCGAGCGCGTGGTCGTCGTCGGCAACGGCAACGTCGCCCTCGACGTGGCCCGCATCCTGCTCGCCGACCCCGACAGCCTCGCCCGCACCGACATCGCCGACCATGCGCTGAAGGCACTGCGCGCCGGCAACGTCCGCGAAGTGGTCCTGCTCGGACGCCGGGGCCCCGAGGACGCCGCGTACACCAAGTCCGAACTGCTCGCCCTCAAGCACGTGCCGGGCCTTGACCTGGTCGTCGACGACCATGACCCCCGGGTCGCCCCGGCCATCGATGAGCCGGACCCGGCGTCCGATCCGAAGGGGAAGGCGGCCCTCCTGCAGGGCGTCACGCGCGCCCCCGTCGACTGGGCGCAGGCGCCCGAACCGGGACGGCGCATCGTGCTCCGCTTCCACTCCGCCCCGGTGGCGATGGTCGGCGAGGAAGCCGTCGAGGGCGTCCGCGTCGTGGAGGCGTCGGGGGAGCGGACGATCCGGGCCGACATGGTGCTGCGCGCGATCGGATACCGCGGGAAGCCGGTCGCCGGACTGCCCTTCGACGAGGCCACCGGCACCGTCCCGCACGAGGGCGGCCGGGTGACCGGGCAGCCGGGGACCTACGTCGTGGGCTGGATCAAGCGGGGCCCCAGCGGCGGCATCGGCGCCAACCGCACCTGCGCCGCCGAGACGATCACCACGCTCCTGGCCGACGCGGTCGCCGGCGCGCTGCCCGCGCCGCCGCGCGCACCGAAGGCCTTCCACCGGCTCGCCCGGCGCCGCAGCCGCTCGGGGAGCGCCGTACTGAACCGGTAGCGGGGATTCATGGGGCGCGGTCTACGGGGCGCGGCTCATGCGCTGCGGTTCACGGGGTGCGGCTCACGCGCTGCGGGTCTCGGCCAGGGTGTGCGCGACCAGTGCGTTGGCGTGGCCGTGCCCCAGGCCGTGTTCGGTCTTGAGCCATCCGACGAGTTCCATGTGTTTGGTCAGTGGCGAGGACCGGATCAGTTCCTTCCACTCCGCGACCGGACGGCCGTACTTCTTCTCGATCGACGGGAAGTAGCTGGCAGGGCCCTTGGTGGCTTCGGTCATGGTGACGCGGTCCCGTCTCTCGGAAGGCTGTTGCCCATAGGACGTGAGGGACTCGATCAAGTCATCGGTCCGGCGAGGTGACTCACGTCACATGCCCCTCTCACTCGTTCGGGTGACGCAGGTGCAGCCGAAGCCGTTCGTGTCCGGGCGGTGGGTGGCCTGATTCCCCTGGTGTGCAGCTGAGTTGAGAATGGGCAGACGTAGTATGACCAGCCGGTCGGGGGGTTGAGGGCGGCGGGGGCTGCGCGGGGCAAGGACCCATGGAGACGGGCGTGAACACGGACACCGACTACCGCTTGCTGGGTCCGGTCGAAGCATGGCGCGCGGGCCGCCGGCTCTCCCTCGGCGGACCCAAGCCCCGGGCCCTGCTCGCCGCACTGCTCCTCGAGCCCGGACGCGTGGTGTCCGTGGACGCGCTGGTCGACGCCATCTGGGGCGAGCGGCCCCCGGACACGGCACGCTCCCTGATCCAGTCGTACGTCTCCGCGCTGCGCCGCGCGCTGTCCGCCGAAGCCATCGAGACACGCCCGCCGGGCTATCTCGTCCACGCCGATGCCGCCCTCGTCGACCGTGCCGAGTTCGAGCGCCTGTGCACCCGGGGGAGGCAGGCCGCGGCCGACGGCGATCCCGCGGCGGCCGCACGACTGTTGGGAGACGCCCTCGCTCTGTGGCGCGGTCCCGCACTGGGCGGCATCGGCGAAACGCTGCGGGCCGTGGCCGACCAGCTCGACGAGGCGCGGCAAGCCGCCCTGGAGGAGCGGATCGCCGCGGAGCTGGCGCAGACGGGCCGCGAGACGGAACTGGCGGGCGAGCTCACGGCGCTGGTCGCCCGGCACCCGGGACGGGAGCGGCTGCGCGGCCAACTGATGCTCGCCCTCTACCGGTTGGGGCGCCAGGCCGACGCGCTCCAGGTGTACGCGGAGGGGCGCGACGTACTCGCCGAGGAGCTCGGGATCGACCCCGGCCCTGACCTGAGGCGGATGTACGAGGCGATCCTGCGGGCCGACGAAGAACTGCTGCCCGCTGCGGCGGATGCCCGCGAATCCGCGCCCGGCGATGCCGTCGCCGCACCGGTGGCCGCCCTCCTGCCGCCCACCATCGGCGACTTCACCGGCCGGGACACACAGCTCGCCGATGTGCGGGCCGCACTGTCCGAGGCCCGCGAGGCCATGCCGGTCGTCGTCCTGTCCGGTCCCGGCGGCGTCGGCAAGTCCACCCTGGGCGTCCGCGCCGCGCACCAGGTCGCCGACGCCTACCCGGACGGGCAGCTGTACGCCGAGCTGCGGGGCGCCACCGATCCCGTGGCACCCGGCGAAGTGCTCGGACGACTTCTGTACGCCCTGGGGGCCGACCCGCCCGACGGGGACGCCGAGCGGCGCGATCTCTTCCGCAGTCTGGTCGCCGGGCGGCGCGTCCTGCTCGTACTGGACGACGCGGGCAGTGAGTCCCAGGTGCGCCCGCTGCTGCCGGGGAGCGCCACCTGCGGGGTCCTGATCACCGCGCGGGCGCGCCTGGGCGCCCTGCCCTGCACCCACCGGGCCGATCTCGACGTGCTCGACACGGAGCCCGGGACCGAGCTCCTCGGGCGCGTCGCGGGGGAGCGGCGTGTGCGGGAGGAGCCGGACGCCGCCCGGCGCATCGTCGAGCTGTGCGGCGGGCTCCCGCTCGCCATCCGTATCGCGGGCGCCCGCCTCGCCACGCGCCGGCACTGGACCGCGCGCATGCTCGCCGACCGGCTGGCGGACGAACATCACCGCCTGGACGAACTCGCCGTCGGCGACCTGGAGGTACGGGCAGGGCTCGGCATGAGCTACCGCGCCCTGGACGCCCCCGCCCGCACCGCACTGCGCCGCTTGGGCCTGCTCGCGGCGCCCGATGTGGCCGCCTGGGTGGTGACCGCGCTGCTCGACGTGCCCGAGGCCGAGGCGGACCGCGTCGTGGAACAGCTCATCGACGCCCAGCTCCTGCACTGCACCGGCGTCGACCGCGCGGGCCAGCCCCGCTACCGCCCTCACGACCTGGTACGCGTCTACGCCGCCGAACGCGCCGACGCCGAGGACCCGCCCGCCGAACGGGCCGCCGCCGTCGGCCGCGCGCTGGGCGCCTGGCTCTGGCTGACCGGCCGCGCCGCCTCCGCGACGCCGTCCGGCGCCGTCGAACTCCACCGCGGCCTGCTGTACTCCAGCGACTCGGACGGACCCGCAGCCGTCGCCCTGCGCCGGCTCGTCAGGCCGGTCGGCCCGGAAGCCACCCAGCGAGCTCTCGCCGACCCGGCCGCCTGGTTCGAGGCCGAGGCAGACGCCATAGCCGCCGCCGTCGAGCGCGCCGCCTCCCTGGACCTGCACACCCTCTCCTGCGAGGCGGCGGCCGCCCTGTGCTCCTCCGCCTACACCGTCGGCAACCGCTTCGAAGCCTGGTGGCGCACCCACGACGCGGCGCTGGCCGCGGCCCGCCGCGCCGAGGACCGGGCGGGTGAGGCCCTGCTCCTCATCGGCCTGGGCCAACTCCGCTACGAGCAGGACCGGTTCACCGACTCGCAGCGCTACTTCAAACAGGCGGCCGGGCTCTGCGCCGAACTCGGCGACGTACGCGGCAGGGCCGCCGCCTTCGCCGGGCTCGGCAGCGCCCGGCGGGAAGCGGGACGGCTGCGCGACGCGCAGGACACGCTCGTGCGCGCCGTCGAGGGCTTCCGGCAGCTCAAGGACGACCCGGGCATCGGCCTGTCCTGCCGGTACGCCGGCTCCGTCCAGCTGGAGCTCGGCGACTTCGACGCCTCGCGCTCGTTCCTCGACGAGTCGCTGCGGGCCTACCGCAGGCTCGGCAGCCGCCGCGGCGAATCCCTCACGCTGCGCTCGATCGGCCTGGTGCACCGCGCGCTCGGCGAGTACGCGCAGGCCGAGGAGCTCTCCGGTCGCGCGGTGGACCTCCTGAGCACACTGGGGGATCCGCTCATGCTCGCGTACGCGATGCAGGCAAGGGCCAAGTCCCGCATACGTCTTGGCCGGTCGGAAGAAGCGGCGGTCGAGATCCGCTCCGTCCTTGATGTCTGCCGGGGCCACCGCGACCGCTTCGGCGAGGCGCTGGGCCTGCGCACCCTCGGCGAATGCGAACTCGCCGCGGGCCGCCTGGACACCGCCGAGCAACACCTGACCATGGCCGCCGCCCTCTGGAACGACCTGGAGCTCCCGCTGCCCCGCGCCCGCACCCTGCGCGACCTCGCTATGGCGCGGGAGGCGGCGGGGGACGGGGCGGGGGCGGGTGCGCTGCGGGCCGAGGCGCGGGAGGTCTTCACGGCGTACGAGGCACGGGAACGGAACGAGCCGGGCCTCTGAGCCCTGCAAGGATCCCTCTACGGGGCCTTCCCACGTGCCCCCTCCACGTGCCCCCTCCACGTGCCCCCTCCGCGGGGCCCTGCAATCCGCTTGGCGCGGACTTGCAGAGAACTTGCAGCGGAGTGCGTCATTCTGTGGGTGTCGGCGGGTGAACACGCCGACGGCAACGGGGGATCGCAGGAAACAACGGGGGACTCAGCGGAATTCAACGGGGGAAGCACGGGGGAAGGCCACTGATGCCTCGTACGGCCCACACAGCCGACACCGTCGGTCGTGTGGGCCGCTCGGTCGCGTAGAGCCCCTGCCAGGGCACGGAGGGGACTCCGGGGGCGGGCGGCAGCCCGTCCCCGGAGCTGTGCCCGCCACCGTCGCCACGAAGGGGCCAAGCATGTCGTCGATCATCCTCATGAACGATCCCAGAGTCGTCGGCATACCGGTCCACGAATGCGGCGAACCCCTGGTAGACCTACGCCAACTGCCGTTCGTGGACGTCGACGACCGCCTCGCCGACCCCGCAGGTGCCTACGCCCAACTACGGGAGGGCGTCACCTGGCGCCTGGCCAGAGCCGCCCGTCTGCTCCCCGAGGGCCTGCGCCTCCTGGTCACGGAGGGATACCGCCCCCTGGCCCTGCAGATCGAGTACTTCGAGGAGTACGCGGCCGAACTGCGCAAGGCGAATCCCGACTGGTCGGCGGAGTACCTCCACCAGCAGACGAGCCGCTCCCTCTCCCCGCCCGAGGTGGGCCCTCATGTGGCGGGCGCAGCAGTCGACTTGACCCTGTGCACGGCATCCGGGGAGGAACTCGACCTGGGCACCCCGGTAAACGCCAGCCCGGAGGAGAGCGACGGCGCCTGCTACATGGACAGCCCCCTGATCTCCCCGACGGCCCGCCGAAACCGCCGCACTCTCACCGCGGCCCTGTCCACGGCCGGCCTGGTCAACTACCCGACGGAGTGGTGGCACTGGTCGTTCGGCGACCGCTATTGGGCGTTGGTGACGGAGGTCGACGAGGCGCGGTATGGCCCGATGACGCTGGAGGACTAGGGAGCGGTCGCCCCGGAGATACGGCCCTGCCCGGCGGACGGCTTCTGCTTCGGGGAATCGCGGTCGGCCAGCCAGGTGATGAGAGCGTTGGCGATCCGGTCGACGCTGGTCTCGGTACTCACGGAATGCTCGCGACGGGAGGCATCCCGCAGAACGATCTCGTACCCGTCTTCGTCGAGCACCCCCACGGTGGCGAACCAGGGTGGATCGTCCATGTCGGGCTGAATGACGAGGAAGGTGTTGTCCGAGTCGTTGAGATCCTCGACGAGCATGAACAGCGAGTCCTCGGAGGGATTATCGACACGATCCCCGTCCTCGCTGTCGGCACGGAAATACAGGGGCCTCACTGGTCTGCCTCCTCGCGAGGCGCTCCGGCTCGCGGATCAACCGATCGAATCCGCTCGCCAAGCCCGGGAAACCCCACTGCTGCACCGGCTGCTGCGCGAACCGTGACCAGACCGACGCTGTCGGTACCAAGGGCCGCGACCGCGGGGCGGGGGAGGACGTAGAACTCCCACTGAGAGGTGTCGAGCGGGTCATAGGCATCATGTTCCCGCGCCGCCTGAAGGGCGAAGACGTAGACGTCAGCGTTATATGTCTTCGCCTCCGCGTAACCGCGATCGGGCGACCAGATACGAGCGCGAAGCCCGCTGAACCGTATCTGGGAGGGTGTTCGCTGCTCCCAGGCCTGCAAATAGGCGCCGGCCTTGACCTCGACGCGGAGCCTGTCGTCAGTCTCGACGTCGTGGCTGGCCCATTCCACGCGGGGCTGGCGGGAGTTGAGCGCCTGGTGCACCAGGAATTCGGCGAACAGGCCACGCGTGTTGTTCATACGGAGATCGGGCATGGCAAACCGCCAGAAGTCGACGACGGTAGCGTCCAGAACGCCGGCAATCGTCTCGTCACCGCGGAGCGGGGGTATGGGCCGCGGGGACAGAGGCGGGCGAGCAGGCTTCGGCATGGGACGCAGTCTGTCAGGCCGGCCGGGAACGGCCGCCCGTGGATGTCAGTTGGCTCTGTCCACAGAGGGCCTCTCTTGGCGATCAGTGATGGTGAACTCCATCCACTCGATGCCGGGGACACTGAAACTGGCTCCGACGTTGGAGGACGCGGTGCCCTCGAACTCATGGCGTACCCCTGGCTCTGGGCCGCTGAGGCTCCAGGGAGCCGCGATCTTCCATGCCCACTGGAGGGTGGTCAGGAGTGCGTCCTCCGGGGTGCCGCAACAGAGGGGAGAGACGAACCGCAGCTCGGCCAGTTCCGGGAACTTCCAGTACCGCTCGTAACTTTCGATCTCGATGGTGTGCGGCAACAGCTTTCCGATGCGGTCGACCACGCGCTCGGCGGCACGGCGGTTGCCCACATGCGCGTAGCAGCGCCAACGGATCGTCTCGAACATGCCGACACTGTATGGCTCTTGCGGCACGGTGCCGCGGCTCCTCCCGGTCCAGACTGCCGGTCCGCCTTTCGGAACAGAGCGTGAGCGATCGTGCTTGTAGGCGGGCACGTTGTCAGAGCTGACCGTTAGAGTCTCGGACGCGCGGCCGACTTCCGAGGTGTCCAGCTCTGTAGAGCAGCTGCATCCCCGACTCTGTATGGGGGCGGCCCGGGTGCAGCTCGGGACCTAACCAACGGTCGGGCTTCGTCGATGGCTAAGAAGAGACCTGTCAGCGTCGGCCGCGCACCGAGTTCGACCTTGCAGCAGGAGCAGACGCCCGCTTTCCAAGTGCGGTGGTGGAGTGCTGAGGTTCATGTGCGGCCGTTCACCAGCGTTCATGGTCGATTGGATCTTAAGCCAGCGCTTGATTGGTGTCTCGTCTGGACGGTGGTGAACGGGGTTGAATGAGACGGCCACACTCCTCGTGGCATTACGAGCTGTGAGCACGATGCGCGTGAGGACGGGACGCGATGGCTTCAGTACTGTTCAGCAGCGGACTCGCACTGGTCGGTGTCGCGCTCGGGGCATGGCTTACGGCTCGCAGTGGCGCTCGTCAGTGGACGCGTCAGACACAGTTGCGAGCCTGCTTGCGCCTCATGGACGAGTTCGCCTTGCTCTACGACGGCCTGGCGCGTTCGCGTCGTGGCGAAGTGCACGATCTGACATGGGCCGCATGGAACCAAGCCCTGACAGAAGTCTCTTTTGTGTGCACCGCACCGGTTGTCGAGGCGGCGTATGACCTGGATGAGACTTTGTGGCGGGTCGACTGGGCCATTCGCGGCGGCCGAACCGGACAGAGCGCTTGGTTGGAGGCCCGCCGTCCAGTTGAGGCCGCCCGCGCCGTTGTCGTTCACGCCGTTCGTGGCCAGACAAGCCGTCGGCTTCGTGCGGCTGTTCGGACTCATGGACGGCCGCCGGATAACGATCCGATGTGGGGGACGCCGGGGGCCTGACGTGCCGTGCTCAGGCAGTCCCGATCGTCTTGATTTGTGGTGAGCTTGATGGCCGACCTGCGCGTCCATCTTGCTGCGCTTCTGCTGACTTCAACCGCGGGGCTGGCGATGCCTTGAAGGCCATGCGGGGCGCCTCAGCGGGGTCCGCAGGCCCTCAGCTTGGGAGGCTGTGATCTTTTAGGTCTTGTTCGGGCGCTGACCTGGGGGAGCGGTTTGAGTACCCTGCCGGCCTTGACTCATCTCACCGTGGTTCCCAGCGCGATCTGGTGCGGCTGTGGTGCGGATCTCGTCGCTGGGTCGCCTGCGGTTGCCATGAGACACCCCGGATTCGGAATGAATTCTTCCCAGCGGTTCAGGGTATTGACCTGCACAGGCGATTCAGGGGGCGGGGGAGTGGATAGCGCAGCAATGACGGCCGCTATAGCGAGTGGTGCGGGAATTCTCGGGACCTTTATCGGATTCATGTCTACCCGACACGTTGAGGCTTTCAGGGTTCGTGCAGCTTTAACCGAGAAGGCAGAAGAGAGAAAACTTGCAGCCCTCGAATGCTTCTTGATCGCCGTCCATCAGTGGATGGACGGGTTGTTGCACGCAGAGGAACGGGGTTGGGATAATCGGCCTGAAGACTTCCATGAGCGTGTGATAGCTCGTGATGAAGCATGCCGTCGACTCATGCTGCTCGCGTCAGACGAGATGTACCAATGGATTGTCGACGAATACTGTCCACGCGAATATGAATTGAAGAAAGTGTATGTCGCTCAGGTGAGGGCAGGGGGTGAGGTGTCCGAGGTGGCCTGTCAGGCAAGGCGCGAATTTGGCAGAATGATTCGAGAGGATTTGATCCTTGTAATGCGCCCCGAGATCGCAACCCTTCGCGACCCGACGGAACGCGTCAACAATAGGCGCCGTCAGCTACGGGCATCTGCCAGGGATGCTTGAGGGTGGCTGGCTGGGCCAGCTATCGGCGAGACTCCGCCAACAACGCCTTCGCCAAGGTTCGCAGCTCCACCCGCTGATCCGGCCACAAGTGCTGCACGGGCACGGGGGCCACCGGGCACGAAGGCAGGGCCTCTTGGCAGCTCGGGATGGTGCCTTCGGGCCCGGTCTCTTCTCTCGTCGCTGCCGGCTGTGCAGGATCTGTTTGGTCCCGGAGCGGCTGGCACAAAGCCTCGCCGCACCGGGTAACGTAGTGATCTTCGGTCGGCGCAAGCCGTACGGAGTCCCTGAAGGCCAGGCCCATCTTGCATCTCGCCGACCGTCCCACACAGCGCCGCCTCAGCGCGGCCCTGGAAAACCTCTCGGTCTCCTTCCGCGGCATGACCGCACACCCGGATGAGCACAACTGCGAATGTCACTGGGGCAGCGCGGAGGAGCTCTCTCTTCTGAAGACGCCGGATGTGGAACTGGAGCCGGACCTTCTGCGCAGGGCCTGGCAGGCCATCGACTGGACCGATCATGCGTCCGTGCTGCGCCGCGTCCTGCCGCAGTTCGCCACGGTCCTGGTGGCCGGCCGCGCGGAACCCCTGTTCGGGTTGGAGGAGGCTGGATTCTCCTTCGCCCGCGGCCGTTGGCAGGAGTGGCCCGACGATCACGCCGGTCCGGTACGCGAGTTCCTGCATGCCTGGTGGGTGGACAGCCTCTCCAATCCGGATGCGGTAGTCCCGGCGCACCAGGTCTTCGCGATGTGTGCCGAGGCGTCCGGAACGCTCGGGCCTTGGCTTGCCGACTGGGAAGAGCAGACCGGGTATCTCAGCGACCGACGTCTCGCCGAGGCGGCAGCAGAGTGGGAGTACGAGCTCTTGGGGGAGAGCCTGCCGTGGAGCGTCGGCTGGTACGAGCACGATGAGGAGCAGCTACGTGCTGAACTGGTCGCCTGGCTCCTCGGCCATGGTGCGAAACGGCTTCGGGAGTCGGGCGCATCGCAGGATCTACAGCAGCGGATACGGTTGCTCGGCCTCAGCGGCGAGGGCCGCTGGTTGGATCCGCACTGGCCTGGTCACCGCTACTGACGGCCCGTGGATACGACGGCTTCCGTGTCCGGACTCTTGGCTCGGGGCGCGGCCTTGGGGTCGACCGTTGTACCCGACAACGGCGTGCGAAGTGTAAAGGCCCCGGACCATGATCGGTCCGGGGACGTACGTCGTCGTTGATGTCAGCTGTGTATGTCAGGCAGCCCGAGGCACGATGCTCACCGCGCGGTAGTCGTACCCGTCCTGCTTGAAGCCAGGGGCTTCCCATGTGAGGTCGACCCGCTGTCCGGCTGACAGCGTGCGAAAGCCGGTCGCCTGGATGTCGGAGTAATGGCCGAAGCAGCCACCGGGAGTCTCGGGGGAGTCGAGAACACCCCACCCTTCCTCGTCGTTCCACTCGCGGACGGTCGCAGTCACCATGGACGGAACCCTACGGCTTCCATTGCGCCGACCCGTCTGGCTTCTGAGCTTGAGAGGCTGAGGCACCCGCAGAAAACGATGGGACACCGGCTTTGAGGGCCCGTACTCTCCGGTTGCAGGGAGACGGGGAGAGCCATGGCGGATGAGTACTTCTTGCTCGTGTGCGATGACGTGCTCAATGACGTGGTGCTCATTGGTTCGGGCCCCCGCATGTTGGACGTCGTGCAGGCCGTGCGTCGACTCACCGGGCTGAGTCTGTGGCACAGCAAAGTGCGCGTGGCTCAGGTTCCCGCAGTGATCCTCGACAGCGTCCCGGAGGAAGTTGCCGAGGCCGTGGCGGCCGAGCTTCGTGGTGCGGGAGCGCAGGCAGAGGTGTGGGAACAACCGGAGCGGGATTTGCTCAAGGGCTGAGCACGGCCTGATCGTGCAGTTGACGCGGAGGGGACGCCTCTCGGGCTACGAACTGACAGGCAGCTCTCGGGCTCGACTTCGCGCTTGCGCGCGGATCTCCTTGAGGCGGTCGTGGAAAGCGTTGTGGCTGTTCTGCTGGAGGTTCAGCGGTAGGTCGAGCTGGGAGATGAACTGTGACTCCAAGGTCCACGGCTCGTCCTGCTCGATCCAGCACACCTTCGCGTTGTCCGCCATCCACTCGCTCAGGTGGGCTTCGCCGGCCTTGCCGAATGTCATCCGCGTGCCGCTGCCGACACGGCGCAGTTCAAGTCCGAGCAGGCAACCGAGGGTGAGACGCAGCGTCGAGACGGATGCATTGCCCCGGTAGTGGCTCCGCACGCGCTTGCGCAGGTTCTGCTTGCTGGTCTTGGTCTCCATATACCGCGGAGCAATGCCGACGTAGAGCAGACGGCCGGCATCGAGGTCCGGATGGGGCGCCTGCTCGAAGTTCCACCCGTAGACTCCCGCCACCGCCGGAACAGGGCTCGGACGCATCAAGACGTCCTGCGCTGACCACAGTCGGTCCGGATCGGTAAGAAAAGCAGCTTCCATCGAACCTCCAGGGGCGCGGAGAGGGGTGGGGCACGGTTTCGTCGGTTGAGTCCCGAGCTGGCTGCCGGGGACCTTAATTCCCACCCCTCATGACCGCGGAGTCCTGTACGGACGTGCCTAATCGGCCCAACGGCTCAGACCGTAGCCGACGCCACTGACAGAGATGTCCACGAGGGGTGGGCCGGTGGTCAAGATGGACGGTTCAAGGTCTCAGCATCCTTGATGTGCGTCCGCATTGCAGTCCGTAGCGCTTCGAGTTCGGGTCGTGGGAACGGGCGGCCCCACTGAGATGCGTAGCCCTCTTCCCCTACGTCGTGGGCGACTTGGTCGAAGGCGCGCACAGCCGACCTTGCCAGGACCGAGATCGGGTGGCACCCCGCCCACAGTACGGTTCCGGAGCTCTCAGGCGCCTGGTCGTCGTCGGCTACGAGCAGGCGTATGTCGACGTCGGGCCCGTCCTGATGGAAGAACCACCGGTAGATCTGCGGCTCGCCCTCCAAGTCGGCGCGTGCATAGCGCTCGCCCGTCGCAAGTCTGGCAATCGCGTACAGGAACTGCTCGGGCCCATCAGTGACGTAGGAGGCAAGGACCTCTGACGCGCTGTGATCGTCGGCGACCTTGAGAAACGCCCAGCCGTGCGACCACAGTTTCCACGTAATCGTGAGAGGAGCCATCCCACCCCCTATGAGATCTGTCATCTGTCCGTGCTGCTACGACGAGTCCGGCATCGGGGATGGCTCCGTGTCGCAGGTGCGTGAGTCGCGTACCAGCCTCCCCGTCCGTAGTTGATCAGGAAGAGCGTAATATCCGGGTGGGGCGGGTCGGCGTCGCAGAGGTCGGACAGCTGCACCAAGACTTGCTGGACGAGCGTTTGCAGGAACGTCGTTGTCGCGATCATGGCTCCGGTCTGCACGATCATCTGCGTGATGTTGTAGGCGACGCCGGGCTCATGGCCGCCCGTCAGGGAGCGGCTGACGCTGCTGTGCAGGCCTTAAGCGCGTACGGCCATTGCGTGTTGATACCTTGCGTCAACGATTGAAACGAAGCGTGCACTCTTGCCGGAGTTTGCCTCTCGCATCAAGTCTGTCCAGAACTCCCGGTTCTTGAGCCAATACCGCCTCCCGACCTCCCCCTTGAAGAAGATGTCGAGGGTGAGAGAAAGCTGTTCGTCGTTGAGGTCCTTCACGATGTAGCAGGAGTGCCACCAGGTGACTATCAGGTTGGTGAACATGATCTGCCTGGCTTCCTCTTGCGGGACCGTTGCCAGATCGCCGCCCCAGCAGACACGTAGTTCTGAATCGTGAATGGCCATACCTATGAGGTCGCGATGGTAGGCCCTGACGCTCTCTTCTCTGGAGAGTCTCGTCTGTCGGGACTGGTAGACGAGAGACAGAACGACGCCTAGCAGTGCGAAGATCGAGATGGTCAGCGAAATTGCAGCCACCAAGTGAATCACCCCGAGAGCTGACAGCCTCCTCTTAACGTCCCACTCAACGTTCCACCTCTCGACTCCGCCCGCCAGGCGCGGGCCCTACGAAGCGAACGGCACCGCCGCCGGGGTCTCATCGAGCGATGCCGCCGCCGGGTGGTGCCACAGGCCCCGCGCCGCCAGCTGCGGCAGCACGCCCTCGCCGAACCAGTACGCCTCCTCCACGTGCGGGTAGCCGGAGAGTACGAACTCGTCTATTCCCAGGGCGTGGTACTCCGCGATGCGGTCGGCGATCTCGGTGTGGGAGCCGACCAGGGCCGTGCCCGCGCCGCCGCGGAGCAGGCCGATGCCGGCCCAGAGGTTCGGGTAGATCTCCAGGCGGTCCGTCGAGCCGCCGTGCAGGGCCAGCATGCGCTTCTGGCCTTCCGAGCCGGAGCGGGCCAGGCCTTGCTGGACCTCGGCGATTACCTCCGGGTCCGTGCCGGAGAGGAGTCGGTTTGCCTGGGTCCAGGCTTCCTCGGCCGTGTCCCGGGCTATGACGTGCAGACGGATGCCGAAGCGCACCTCTCGGCCCTCCGCCTTCGCCAGGGTGCGGATCCAGCCGATCTTCTCCGCCACCTGCGCGGGCGGCTCGCCCCAGGTCAGGTAGACGTCGCTGTGGCGGGCCGCCACCGGGCCGGCTGCTTTCGATGAACCGCCGAAGTAGACCGGGGGTACCGGGTTCGGGAGGCGGGTGAGGCGGGCCTGCTCCACGCGTTCGTGTTCGCCCTTGAAGTCGACCGTTTCGCCGCGCCACAGGGAGCGGATGATGTGCAGGAACTCGTCGCAGCGGGCGTAGCGCTCGTCCTTGCCGAGGAAGTCTCCGTACGCGCGCTGCTCGTGGTCCTCGCCGCCCGTGACGATGTTGAGGAGCAGGCGCCCGGCCGAGTGCCGTTGGTAGGTGGCCGCCATCTGGGCGGCCAGGGTTGGCGTGACCAGGCCGGGGCGGAACGCCACCAGGAATTTCAGGCGCTCTGTCGATTCCACCAGCATCGCCGTCGTCAGCCAGGCGTCCTCGCACCACGCGCCGGTGGGGGTGAGTGCGCCTTCGAAGCCGAGTTGTTCTGCCGTGCGCGCCACCTGGGTGAGGTAGGCGAGCGATGCGGGGCGGTCGCCGCCCGCGGCGCCGGTGGGTACGCCGTGGCCGCCGCCGACTATGTGGCGGCTGTCGCCGTTGGTGGGCAGGAACCAGTGGAAGGTCAGGGTCATGGGGTCGGGTGTCCTCTGCGGTGGTGAACTTGAACTCGGAGGGCTGTCTCAGACCAGGCCGTTGCGCGGCGGCGGGGTGTCGTTGAGTTCCCAGCCGCCCAGGTAGCGGAGCTTGAGGCGGCGCGGGTCGTGCAGGGTGTGGGTGCGGGCGTTGCGCCAGTGCCGGTGCAGGTTGAGGTCGTGGTCCGCCGAGCGGGTACCGATGAGTTCGAAGATGCCGCTGGAGACGGCCAGCGCCACCGCGTCGGAATGCGCGCGGGCGGCGGCCACCGCGGCCGATGCCTCGGCCGCGCTCTGGCCGGTCAGTTCGGCGTGGGCGGCGTCCAGGGCGTCGCCGGCATCGCGGAGCAGGGCGCGCGCGGTGCGCACCTTCAGGGCCAGTTCGCCGAAGCCGTCGATGACGGCGCCCTCGTCCGCGGCGCGCTCCACGCCCGCCTCCAGGCGGGGACGGGCCAGCTCGTGGATGAGGCGCTTGCCCTCGCGCAGGGCGCCGACGGCAATGCCGGTGTCGATGGCCGCGTGCAGATACTGGCCGAAGGCGCCGAACACCTCGTCCTTCTCGAAGATCGAGTACACGGGCACGATGTGCTCGGCGGGCACTCGCACCTGGTCGAAGCGGACGGTGCCGCTGCCGGTGGTGCGCTGCCCCATGCCGTTCCAGTCGTCCTCGACCTGGACGCCGGGGTGGTCGGCGGGCACCCAGGCCGCGTGGGTGCGGCCTTCCTCGTCGTTGGCGTACACCGGGATCCAGTGCGCGAACAGCGAACCGGTCGCGTAGAACTTGGTGCCGTGCAGGACCCGGCCGCCCTCGGGGTGCGGTGCGAAGCCGATGGCGAACTCACGGGCCGTACGGGTGCCTCGTTCGGAGAGGGCGTTGCCGAAGTGCCGGCCCGCGAGGATCTCGCGGTAGAAGAACGCGCGCTGTTCCTCGGTGCCCGCGTGCGCCAGGACGTTGACGAAGGCGTAGTGGTTCTGCGGGATCTGGCCGATGCTCGCGTCCCCGGCCGTCAGCTCGGTGAACACCTCGCCGAGACTGCGGGCACGGAGCCCTGGCCCGCCGTGCGAGCGGGGGATCGAGAGCGTGAAGAGCCCGGCGTCGGTGAGGTCTCGTACCTCGTCGTACGGGAGGACGCGCTCGGCGTCCCGGCGCGCGTCGTCGGTGGTCAGGCGCTCGGCCAGCTGGCGGGCGACCGCGATTGCCTCCGCGTCGGAGGCGGGGATGCGGGGCATGGGGCGGGCCTTTCGGTGCGGAAGTGGGGCTCTCGCGGAAGAGGGGCTCTCGCGGGGGAGGCGTGCTCGCGTAGGACGGGCGCTCGTGGAGGAAGGGCGCCGGCAGTGGACCGGCGTTCGCGGCGGAAGGGCGCCGTCCCGGCCCGGCGCCCGGAAGAACCGGTAAGAGGGGAGCGGGCCGGAGCGGAAGGGAAAGCCGATTACCTCTACGCCGCAGCGAGCCGCGACGGTTCCGCGAGCACCTCGTGGAAGCGGGCCACGACAGGGGTCAGGCCCGCGTCCGCGTCCGGTGTGAGGCTGACCGTTCCGTCGTCGGCGGCCGTGATGTGGCGGTCCAGTACGAACCAGCCCTGGGCGACCTCGGCGCCGAGCGACGTGAGGACGGGCCGCAGTGCGTAGTCGACGGCCAGGACGTGGGCGGGGGAGCCGCCGGTGGCCAGCGGCAGGACGGGCTTGCCGCGCAGCGCGAACTGCGGGAGGAGGTCGAGGAACGTCTTGAGGACGCCCGAGTACGCGGCCTTGTAGACGGGTGTGCCGACCACGAGCGCGTCGGCGTTCTCGACGAGGGCGACGGCCTCGGCGACGGCGGGGTGCGAGGTGTCGGCGGACAGCAGCGCGTCGGCGGGCAGCGTGCGGACGTCCAGCGTCCGCACCCGGTGTCCTTGTGCGGCAAGGTCGCGGCCCAGGTGCTTGACGAGCCGCGCGGTGCGCGACGAGCCGGGGGCGGAGGCGCTGCCGGTGAGCGTGAGAACGGTGGCCATGGCGGAAGTCCTTCGGGTACGCGGCCACATGGGCCGGTGCGGCGAGGCAGAGGGGAGGGGAAGGGAGGGGTGGGAGGAAGAGGGCAGGGGCAGGCCTGCGGATGCGCTCGGCCGCGAGTTCAACCCGCAGGTCACTCGCGAAGAGCGCGTGGCGCTGCTCGATACGTGCGGGGCGAAACGTCAGCGAATCGCCGGGGCTCTCAACGGGCCCGGCAGGACGCAGAGTCCACGCGCACGAGACCGCATGAGACGCGGATCAGTGCCCGGCGAACGCTCAGAGGCAGCGGCGACAGCAGGCGCTGCACACCCGCGCGAGGTCGACATACCGTCGCCGCGTGAGATGGAGCCGCACTGCATTCATGTCCTCGATTCAAGCAGCTGCCCCCATCAGGCGTCGAGTCGGTAATGACTAAGCCCTGATAGGGTTTCCCTCCCACAACGGGGGTTCGGTGAGAGGCGCGCGCGATGCGGACAGAGCAGCTGGAGTACATCGAGGCCGTCACCCGGCTCGGGTCGCTGCGCCGCGCCGCGGGCGAACTCCACCTCTCGCAGCCCGCGTTGAGCGAGACCGTGCGGAACCTGGAGCGGGAGCTCGGCGTCTCGCTCCTGGACCGCCACCGCTCCGGGGCGAAGGTCAGCGACGAGGGGCGTGAGCTGCTGCCGCACATCATCGGCGTACTGGAATCGGTGGACCGGCTGCGCAGGGCCGCGCACGACCAGCACCAGTCCAGCCGCGTGGTGCGCGTCGGCACGGTGAACGCGGCCACGGCCCCGCTCCTGGTCCCCGCGGTGCGCGCCTTCCGGGAGACCCACCCGGCGACACAGGTGGAGATGGTCGGCTCGCAGCAGGACGACATCCACCGGGGACTGCGCGAGGGCCGCTTCGACCTGGGCCTGGTGAACTACCTGGACGGCGACGACACTCCGCCCGACTTCGACACCACCGAGCTGCTGCGCGGCAGGCCCGTCGTCTGCCTGCACCCCGACAGTCCGCTGGCCCGCCTGCGTGCCGTCTCGCCCGCCGACCTGGAGACGGAGCCGTTCATCGCGATGCGCGCCGGCTACGTGATGCACCGCTACGTCCACCGCCTGCTCGGCGGCTCCCCGCCGTCCTTCGCGTACTCCACGGACGGCGCCGAACTCGGCAAGTTCATGGTCGCCGAGGGCCTGGGCGCGGCGCTCCTGCCCGACTTCAGCGTCGTCGGCGACCCCTTGGAGCGGGCCGGAATGATCACGCACCGGCCGCTCACCGACGAGACCACCCACGTCCTGGTGGTCCTCCAGCGCCGCCGCAGCGATTCCTTCCCGCGCGCCGTACGCGAGCTGCACGCCGCCTTCGTGACCAGGGCGACGGAGATCAGGGAACGTCCCTGAGCCGCGCGGCCGCCGCCACCCCCCCCGGCACCCCGGCGGGCGCCGTTGATCTACGAGGAAGAAGCGAGCTGTTCGCGCACCCACGCAGGATCGGGGTTGACGTGCGGCGTGCCCGCCACGATCAGGGTCGGAACGGTCTCGTTGCCGTCGTTGGCCGATCGCACCACTGCGGCCCCTGCCGGGTCGCGCCAGATGTTGACCCAGTACAACTGGCCCGCGCGAAAGCCCAGTCGGATGCGCAGGCGCAGGCAGTACGTGCAGCCGGGCCGCCAGAAGACGATCGGACGGCCGTCGACCGCGCTGCGGCGTTGTGCCTCCTGCGCACCGATCGACTTCGGGAAGATCAGTGGCGAGGTCACGGCCGAGAGCAGCACGAACAACAGCAGGAGTGCCACGGCCGCTGCGAGGTTTCCCCTGATCAGCTGCCCGGCGGCAACGACCGCGCCGCAGAGCATGAGAATCGCCGGCGAGATCCATACGCGCATCATGGTGACGCAGGCTAGCGGGTCAGGGCCTGGCGGGCGCGGGGGCGTCGGGGTCCGTACGACGTGTGTCGGGGCCCGGTGGCGAGGCGCCCGCAGGACCACTCGGAGGCTGCGGCGGCTCGTCGGGATCATCGGCGTCCCCTTGGGGCTGATAGCCGCGGGGTTCACCGGGATGGGCGGGGAAGTCCCCGTACCACGGCGTCAGTTCGTCATCCGGTGCTGTCATTGCGGTTCCCTTCGGGGGTGTTGACCAGTTCCACCAGGTCAAGATCGGCCATGCGGAGGTAGATCCCGTCCGTGGACTCCACCCGGGGCCCGAAGGAGCCGTCCGCGCCCATCTGGTACGACACCTGAAGGTACAGGTCCGCTTGCTGCGGGTAGCCCGAGGCGTACAACCGGGTGCCGAACCAGCCTCCGACCCACGTGCCGTCCTTGAGCCGCGCCCGCACGAAGCGTGCTCCGCTGTCGGCGCGGGTGCCGAAGGCGTAGTCCCATGCCGTGGGAACCGGCCGGTAGACGGAACGGGCGCGATGCCGCTCGCGGTACGAGACGGCGGCCGCGGCTGCCGCGGGTACGCCGAGGAAGAGCAACAGTGCCCACAGGCCGATCGTCCGCGGGTGCTCGGCTGCCAGCGCGCTCGCCCCGGAGCGCTCTGCCTTGCGCCACGCCTCGACGAGGACGGGCCCCGCGGCGACGGCGTACACCCCGTTCAGGGCGATGCTCGCCGTGATCGCGCGGAGTATTCGCTCCGGGAGCTGGGCCTCACCGGCGACGGGGCCGCGCCAGCGCTCGCGCAGGAACTGGTAGGTCAGCCCCGGCAGAAGAAGCAGTACGAGGGCCACGAGCTGGCCGATCGTGGACGGGGGCTGCATGCCTCTCCTCGCGGGTACGCGTGATCCGGATGATCCGTCAGGAGAGCATTCCAGATGCCGGGCACCGAGAGTTGACTTCCTCCCCCACCTAAGGGAGGGGGATTCCCGCCTGACCCGCCGCTGCAAGAGAGGAGGCCTTCGGATGGGTTCCTGTTTCACCGCGCTGTGCCGGGATTGCTCCCGGTCTTACCCGCGCTCCGCAGGCTGTCACCGCCTGTCCGGCGGCCTTCGCGACGTTGACCGCCGCGTTGATGTCCCGGTCCAGAACCGTCCCGCACGCCCGGCACGTCCACACACGCACGTGCAGGGGCTTGGGGCCGTCCTTCACGCCGCACGCCGAGCACACCTGGCTGGTGGGCTCGAACCGTCCGATCCGGTGGAACTGCCGCCCGTACAAGGCGGCCTTGTACTCCAGCATGCCGACGAACGCCGACCAGCCCGCATCATGCACGGACTTCGCCATGCGCGTGCGAGCGAGTCCCTTCACCGACAACGTCTCCACGGCGACCGCTTGGTTATCGCGGATGATCCGGGTGGAGAGCTGATGGTGGAACTCGCGGCGGGCATCGCCCGCCCTGGCGTGAGCACGGGCGACCCTGATGCGGGCCTTCGCACGGTTCGCCGACCCCTTGGTCTTTCGCGACAGGTTCCGCTGTGCCTTGCGCAGTCGCTGTTCGGCGCGGCGCAAAAAGCGCGGGTTGTCGACCCTGCTGCCGTCGGAGAGCACGGCGAAGTGGATCAGTCCCAGGTCGATGCCCACGACCCGATCGGTTTCGGGCAGGGGTCGCGGGTCGGTCCCGACGACGAACGACACAAAGTAGCGGCCCGCCGCG